>NZ_JBLTJC010000330.1:0-11599 GCF_048158785.1 Streptomyces colwelliae
GGCTACGGCGGTCGCGTGCACCGGCCCCGGGCCGCTCGGGGGGATCGGGGAGTTGATCCTTGTCGCCGAGGAGCTGGGGGTCGGTCTTGGCGCGCGGTATGCGGGGATCGACGGTCCGGATCCTGGGCCCTACATGAGCGTGGAGAAGCCTGCGCAGGCGAAGTTGTTGGCTGCGGGGCGGCCTACTCCGTTGTGGCATGTCGCTACGGCGCCGGATGATCGGGCCGTTTTCGCGGGGGAGGCGTTGGGGTTGTGGCTGTGGGCCGTGGTGTGGCCTGAGCAGTCGGGGTTGTTGATGTATGACGAGCTGGTGCTTACGGATTTGCGGGATGCGGGGGCCGAGGTTGATCTGGTGCCGTGTGGGGCGCTTTCGCCGCGCTTGCTGGAGCCGTAGCGCCTAAGGGGGTGCGGGTTCTGTTGTGGGGCGGGTGCAGGTCCGTTGTGGCTGGTCGCGCAGTTCCCCGCGCCCCTTAAGGGCAGGACCCCTGGGGCGTTTATAGGGGCCCCTGTGATGCCGTTACCCTTGAGTGGTCCGCATCCGTACTATCTGCGCCCTGGAGTCTGTGTCGTGCGTATCGATCTGCACTGTCACTCCACGGCCTCCGACGGTACGGACACGCCTGCCGAGCTGGTGCGGAATGCCGGTGCTGCTGGGCTGGATGTTGTCGCGCTGACCGATCACGACACCAGTCGTGGGTATGCGGAGGCGATCGAGGCTCTGCCCGCTGGGCTCACGCTCGTCACCGGGGCCGAGATGTCCTGTCGGATCGACGGGGTGTCCATGCACATGCTGGCTTATCTCTTCGACCCGGAGGAGCCTGCTCTGCTCGCTGAGCGGGAGTTGGTCCGGGACGATCGGGTGCCTCGGGCTCGGGCCATGGTGGGGCGGCTTCAGGAGCTGGGTGTGCCGGTGACCTGGGAGCAGGTTGCCCGGATCGCCGGGGAAGGGTCTGTCGGGCGGCCTCATGTGGCCACCGCGCTCGTCGAGTTGGGCGTTGTGCCCACTGTGAACGACGCGTTCACCGTGGAGTGGTTGGCCGATGGTGGGCGCGCTCATGTCGCCAAGCATGAGACCGATCCGTTTGAGGCGATTCGGCTGGTGAAGGCCGCGGGGGGCGTGACCGTGTTCGCGCACCCGGGTGCCAGCAAGCGGGGGCACACCGTGCCCGAGGCCGCCATCGCCGAGATGGCCGCCGCCGGGCTCGACGGTATCGAGGTCGAGCACATGGACCACGATGCCGAGACGCGGGTGCGGCTGCGGGGGCTCGCCAAGGAGCTCGGGCTGCTGGCCACCGGGTCCAGCGACTATCACGGGAGCCGTAAAAGCGTGCGGCTCGGGGAGTACACGACCGATCCCGAGGTCTACGGCGAGATCACGCGGCGCGCTACCGGAGCGTTCCCGGTGCCGGGGGCCGGCGGAGTCTGACCCCGCCTCCGACCGATCGTCTCCGCTCACTCTCACCTGCAAGGCTCGTGGCTCACCCATGTTCGACGTCGCCGTCTTCGGCTCCCTCTTCCTGACCCTCTTTGTCATCATGGATCCCCCCGGGATCACCCCGATCTTCCTCGCGCTGACCTCCGGACGGCCATCCAAGGTGCAGAAGCGCATGGCGTTCCAGGCCGTGTGCGTGGCCGGCGGTGTCATCACCGTCTTCGGGCTGCTCGGGCACCAGATCCTCGACTACCTGCATGTCTCCGTGCCCGCGCTGATGATCGCGGGCGGGCTGCTGCTCCTGCTGATCGCGCTGGACCTGCTCACCGGCAAGACCGACGAGCCCAAGCAGACCAAGGACGTCAACGTCGCGCTCGTACCGCTGGGCATGCCGCTGCTCGCCGGGCCCGGTGCGATCGTGTCCGTCATCCTCGCCGTGCAGAAGGCCGACAGTGTGGCCACGCAGGTGTCGGTGTGGGCGGCGATCCTCGCCATCCATGTCGTGCTGTGGGTGGTGATGCGGTACTCGCTGCTGATCATCCGGGTCATCAAGGACGGCGGTGTGGTGCTGGTGACCCGGCTCGCCGGGATGATGCTGTCCGCGATCGCCGTGCAGCAGATCATCAACGGGATCACCCAGGTGATCAAGGGGAGTTGACCCCCGGGCAACGCGGAACCCCCGCACGGCGTCGGTGCCGTACGGGGGTTCCGAAGTGTGGTCGCGATCCGCGTGGGGGTCGCGCGCAAGTGTCGTAGGTGATGCGTCGTCGGTATTACGTCGTAGGTGTTACGCGGCCTCGAGTGTTACGAGGCCTTGGTCTCGGCGGGGCGGATCCACAGGCGCTGTCCAATGGCGGCGGCCTGCTGCACGATCCGATTGACGGAGGCGGCGTCCACGACGGTGCTGTCCACGGTGGTGCCGTCGACCTCGTCGAGACGCATGATTTCGAAGCGCATGGCTTCTCCCTTCGTCTGGTCATCCTCCTGAGGAGAACTACTTTGGTTACTGATGTAGCCAACGGGATGCGTGTTACAAACATTCCCTACGCTAAGGAAATTTTTCGAACGCCTAATTACTGACCGGTAAGAGATCGGCGCGAGACTGACCGGGACCGGTTGTGTTCGCAGCGTGACCGCCGGGACAATGGAAGCGATGAACGACGACCTCGCGGCCCTCAGCGCCCGCATCGACCGCACGAACGAGCTGCTCCAGCGCATGCTCGCCGAAGTGGCGAAGACGCCCTCGACGCATGCGATCTTCGTCGACGCCGGGTACTTGTACGCAGCCGCGGGCCGGCTCGTCTCCGGGACCGAGGACCGACGCACCTTCGACCTCGACACCGAGGGCCTCATCGAGGCGCTCATCGACAAGGCCCGCACGATCTTCGCGGACAGCCGGCTGCTGCGCGTCTACTGGTACGACGGCGCCCGGCGCCGCATCCACACCGCCGAGCAGCAGGCCATCGCCGAACTCCCGGACGTCAAGGTGCGGTTGGGCAACCTCAACGCCAACAACCAGCAGAAGGGCGTCGATTCACTCATCCGCTCCGACCTGGAGTCCCTCGCCCGGCACCGCGCCATCAGCGACGCGGCCCTCATCGGCGGCGACGAGGACCTGGTCTCGGCGGTCGAGGCGGCCCAAGGGTACGGCGCCCGCGTCCACTTGTGGGGCATCGAGGCCCCGGAGGGCCGTAACCAGGCGGAGCCGCTCCTCTGGGAGGTCGACAGCCAGCGCACCTTCGACCTCGACTTCTTCAAGCCGTACGTCTCCCGGCGCGCGTCCGCCGTCTACGAGGCCGCCGCCACCCGGCCCACCCGCGACGACGTCCGCTTCGTGGGCGCGCAGATCGCGGCGAAGTGGCTCGCGGCGCGGGGGAGGGAAGCGCTGGTGGACCTGCTGCCCGGGCATCCGTATCTGCCGGGGTCGGTCGACCAGGACCTGCTGGTCGAGGCGGAGGGGCTGCTCCAGTACTCCCTGCGCGGGCAGGCCGACCTGCGGCGCGCGCTGCGGGACGGGTTCTGGGAGCACCTTCAGACGCAGTACTGATCTATGGGGCGGCCGTGTCCCAGAAGTCGGCGATGGCCTGTGCCGTCGCGGCCGGCTGGTCCGTGTTCGGTGAGTGCTCGGCCCGCGCTATGACCGTCCGCCGTGCCTTCAGCCGTACGGCCATGTCGTCCAGGAGCGGTACCGGCCAGGTGTCGTCGCGTGAGCCCGACAGGACGTGGACGGGGAGCGGCACCGCTGCCAGCTCGGCCACCCGGTCCGGTTCCTCGCACAACTGGCGTCCCGCGGCGAGGAGTTGAGCCGGCTTCGTGCCCAGCCAGCGGCGGCGCAGGTCGGCCCGGTCGTCGAGCCCCTCGTCCAGCGCGCCGCCGGTCTCGGTCTCCTCCGGTGCCTCCATCGCCTGGATCGCGTCCCACACCTCGGCCATCGACATCACCGCGAGCGCGTCCCGCAACAGCTTCACGCGCTGCTGCTGGGAGACGGAGATCTCCGCCGGCCCCGACGCCATCAGCGTCAGCGACACGAACGGCGTGGCGTCGAGGAGGACGGCCGCCCGCGCGACATGCCCGCCGAAGGAGTGCCCGAGCAGGTGCACCGGCGCGCCCACGGTCTCGGCCAGCGCGAGCACGTCCCGCGCCAACTCGTCCTGGGCGTAAGGGGATTCGTCGTGCGCCGGGCCGTCCGTCTCGTACTGGCCGCGCCCGTCGACGGCCACGGTCCGGTACCCGCGCGCGGCGAGCGCCTCGTGCAAGGGGTTGAAGTCCTCCTTGCTGCCGGTGAACCCCGGCAGCAACAGCGCGACCCCCTTCGCCTCGACACCGTCGCCCATGGGCGAGTCCACGACGGCGAACTCACCGCGAGCGGTCCGCAACGGGTACGCGCGAGCGCTGGGGGGCGGGGTGAAGGAGGGGGGCCTACTCATGGGTCGAGATTAACCGGCGAGGCTGAGCGGGATGGGGACGGGAGGGTGTAACCGGGGTTAACGCGCTGCTGGAACGCCGATGGCCCGACCCACATGAAGTGGGCCGGGCCATCGGCGTTGCTGAGTCGGTCAGCCCTCGGTGGTCTCCGCTGCCGCCGTCGCCGCGGTCTTGCGGGGACGGCGCACCCGGGGCTTCGCCTCGGGCGCCTCCGCCGTCTCCACGGTGACCGGAGCCTCGGCGGCCTTGCGGGTCGTACGACGACGCGGCTTGACCTCCGCCTCCTCGGCCACCTGCGCCGGGATCTCGGCGGCGGCTGCCGTCTTGCGGGTCCGGCGCGGCTTGGCTTCGACGGCCTCGGCCGTGTCCACGGCGGCAATCGCAGCCTTACGAGTGCGGCGCGGCTTGGCCTCGGCGACGACCTCCGCCGGTGCCTCGACGGCAACGGCGGCCTTGCGGGTCCGACGCGGCTTCGCCTCAACACCCTCGGCCGTGTCCACGGCGGCAACCGCGGCCTTGCGGGTCCGGCGCGGCTTGGTCTCGACGACCTCCGCCGGTGCCTCCGCGACTACGACGGCGGCGGCCGTCTTGCGCGTGCGGCGCGGCTTCGTCTCGACACCCTCGGCGGTGTCCACGGCGACGACCTCGGCCGGAGCCGCGGTCTTCCGGGTCCGCCGCGGCTTGGTCTCCGCCACGACCGGCGTCTCCACGGCCTCCACTACCGGCTCCGCGACCTTGCGGGTACGGCGACGGGGCGCGGCCTCCACGGCGCTGCCCTGCTCCTCGACCACCTGCGCGGGGATCTCGGCGACGGCCTTGCGGGTCGCGGTACGGCGACGCGGCTTGGTCTCCTCGACGGCCTCGACCGTGTCGACGACCTCGACCGCCTCGACCGGAGCCGCGGTCTTCCGCGCCCGGGTCCGACGCGGCTTGGCCTCGACGGCCTCGACCGTGTCGACAGCGGCCACGGCCGCCGTCTCGGGCGCGACCTCGACCGGCTCCGCGGCCTGTACGGCCTTACGGGTCCGGCGACGCGGCTTGGTCTCCTCGACCGGAGTCTCGACCGCAGGGGCCTCGACCACCGGGGTCACGGCCTCGACCACGGCGACCGCCGGCTCCGCCGACTTTCGCGTACGCCGACGGCGCGACGTCGTCGGGGCGTCCAGGGCCGGACCCTCAGCCGTGGCTACGGCGTTCTCCGCGACCTCGGAAGCGGGCGTGGAGGTGACTGCCGTGGCCGGCAGCTGCTCTCCCGCCGCTCCGTTGCGCGTGCGGCGACGGCGGCGCGGGGTGCGGGTCGCGGTGTCCTCGGAGGCGGCCAGCGCGGTCTCCTCCGGAGTGGACGACGTCACGGCCGTAGCCGCCGAAGTCCCTTCCATCGGGGCGCCGTTGCGGGTACGACGGCGGCGGCGCGGGGTGCGCGCCGAGCGCTCGGTGTCGGCGGAACGGGACTCGTCGCGGCTGTCGCGGCTGTTGTCACGGCCGCTGTCGCGACCGCCCCTGCCGCCGTCACGACCACCACGACCACCATCGCGACCGCCCCGGCCACGCGGACCGCCACGACCGCCGGTCTCGCCGAGGTCCTCGACCTCCTCCGCGGCCAGCCCGGCGCGCGTGCGCTCCGAGCGGGGCAGGACACCCTTGGTGCCCGCGGGGATGTTCATCTCCTCGAAGAAGTGCGGGGAGGTGGAGTACGTCTCCGGCGGGTTCGGGAAACCGAGGTCCAGCGCCTTGTTGATGAGCTGCCAGCGCGGGATGTCGTCCCAGTCGACGAGCGTGACCGCGATGCCCTTGGCGCCCGCGCGGCCCGTACGGCCGATGCGGTGCAGGTAGGTCTTCTCGTCCTCGGGGGACTGGTAGTTGATGACGTGCGTGACGCCCTCGACGTCGATACCGCGGGCGGCGACGTCGGTGCAGACGAGCACGTCCACCTTGCCGTTGCGGAACGCGCGCAGCGCCTGCTCGCGGGCGCCCTGGCCGAGGTCGCCGTGGACCGCGCCGGACGCGAAACCGCGCTGCTGGAGCTGGTCGGCGAGGTCGGCCGCCGTGCGCTTCGTACGGCAGAAGACCATGACCGGGCCCCGGCCCTCGGCCTGAAGGATCCGGGCGACGAGCTCGGGCTTGTCCATGTTGTGCGCGCGGTAGACGAACTGCTTGGTGTTCGCGACCGTCGCGCCCTCGTCGTCCGGCGAGGTGGCGCGGATGTGCGTGGGCTGCGACATGTAGCGGCGCGCGAGACCGATGACCGCGCCCGGCATGGTCGCCGAGAACAGCATCGTCTGACGGCGGGCCGGCAGGAAGTTGATGATCTTCTCGACGTCGGGCAGGAAGCCCAGGTCGAGCATCTCGTCGGCCTCGTCCAGGACGAGCGACCTGATGTGCTTGAGGTCGAGCTTCTTCTGGCCCGCGAGGTCGAGCAGTCGGCCGGGGGTGCCGACGACGACGTCGACGCCCTTGCGGAGCGCCTCGACCTGCGGCTCGTAGGCCCGGCCGCCGTAGATGGCGAGGACGCGTACGTTGCGCACCTTGCCCGCGGTCAGCAGGTCGTTCGTGACCTGCGTGCACAGCTCGCGCGTGGGGACCACGACGAGCGCCTGCGGGGCGTCGGTCAGCTGCTCGGGCTTGGCGCGGCCGGCCTCGACGTCGGCGGGGACGGTCACGCGCTCCAGGAGCGGGAGGCCGAAGCCCAGCGTCTTGCCGGTGCCGGTCTTCGCCTGGCCGATGACGTCCGTGCCGGAAAGGGCTACGGGGAGCGTCATCTCCTGGATCGGGAAGGGGGAGACGATACCGACGGCCTCAAGGGCCTCAGCGGTCTCGGGAAGGATTCCGAGCTCTCGGAAAGTAGTCAGGGTGCTGCCTCTTCTGTGTGCGCGGTGCGAGGCGAGCGCGGGGGTCGTGTCAGGACCGTGCCGGGGACGTCGGCTGCCTTACGGACAACCCGCGAGGGCAAGCCGTACTGCACGGGACCACTGCCGACGCTCTAGCGCTCGAACCGCTGAGGGTCCCCCTCCGAACGACGTACGCAACATGCCGTACGGGCGAGGAGGGCTGTCGGGTCGGAGCCGATCGGGCCACCGACCGGGCATCCTCATTCGTGCGGCCCGGCGAATACTCGGCGGGCGCATTACCACCATACCCCGGAATCACGCACATGCGTTGGCCGATTTGGTCACGTAGTCGTCGTCACACTGATTGACCAGGGACTTCCGCCGTGCTGTGAGCGGGCTATTGTGCGCTTCATGACGACCGCTGACAACGCCTCCGACGCGCCCGCCGAACCCACCGGAGTCGCCGCCCAGGACTGGGCCACGGCCTCCGCCGACCCGCAGTACCGCAACGCGGTCGTGGACCTGCTCGGCGCGCTCGCGTACGGCGAGCTGGCGGCGTTCGAACGGCTCGCGGAGGACGCCAAGCTGGCGCCGACGCTCGCCGACAAGGCGGAGCTGGCGAAGATGGCGTCGGCCGAGTTCCACCACTTCGAGCAGCTCAGGGACCGGCTCACGGAGATCGGGGCCGAGCCGACCGACGCGATGCAGCCGTTCGTCGCCGCCCTCGACGGCTTCCACAAGCAGACGGCACCCTCGGACTGGCTGGAAGGGCTCGTCAAGGCGTACGTCGGCGACTCGATCGCCAGCGACTTCTATCGCGAGGTCGCCGCCCGCCTCGACAAGGACTCCCGCTCGCTCGTGCTGGGTGTCCTCGACGACACCGGGCACGCCAGTTTCGCCGTGGAGAAGGTGCGCGCGGCGATCGACGCGGACCCGCGCGTGGGTGGTCGACTCGCCCTGTGGGCACGGCGGTTGATGGGTGAGGCGCTGTCGCAGTCCCAGCGGGTGGTCGCCGACCGGGACGCGCTGTCGACGATGCTCGTGGGTGGCGTGGCGGACGGCTTCGACCTCGCGGAGGTGGGCCGGATGTTCTCCCGGATTACCGAGGCGCACACCAAGCGGATGGCGGCCCTGGGGCTCGCCGCCTGACACGGCTACGGGGGAGCACTGCCGGTACGGCTACTCGAGAGTGCTGGCAGCACGGCTATGCGAGAGCGCGGTCATGCGGGGGCGGATCGTCCCCGGAGTCGTCTCGCGGGTCGAAGGAGCAGCGAGAGCGAGGCCGCCGAGACGACCACCGCGCCGAGCAGGCTCGCCAGGCCGCTGCCGGGACCGAGCGCGCTGTGGGTGACGAAGTCACCGAAAAGGGCTCCGGCGACACCCGTCGAGAACACCAGGGAGCGGGTCGGCAGACGGTGTGCGAGCCGGTGCGTGGCGGCCCACGCGAGCAGCACACCCAGGACAGCTGAGCCGAGCGCTTCCAGGATCATCACGGGGGTCCCTCCCACGGCCGGCGTCATTGTGCGGTCGTAGCCGGTCATACCCGTGACCTGCGGAATGCAATCCTCCCCTGTGGGTGACTTGTGCTCCATCTGTGGTGGAAACGCGAGGGGGCCCGGTGACCTCCACGGTCACCGGGCCCCCTCGTCCGTTCGCGACTACAGCGCGCCGAAGCCCACCTTGCGCGGGGCCGCCTCGCCGAGCTCGACATAGGCGAGCCGGTCGGCGGGGACGAGGACCTTGCGGCCGTGCTCGTCCACGAGGCTCAGCAGCGGAGCCTTCCCGGTCAGCGCCTCGGCCACGGCCTGCTCGACCTCCTCGGCGCTCTGACCGGTCTCCAGAACGATCTCGCGAGGCGTGTGCAGCACGCCGATCTTGACCTCCACGGCTATGTCCCTCCGACGGTCAGCAAAGTGCGCGATCTTCCGCGCCGTACGCAGCACACATTAGCCCGGCGAGGGGGCGTAGATGTTCCGCGCCTGAACGCCAAGAGCGAACAGCCCGTGGGAACAAACGGCCGCCCACGGCCTTCTTGGCTGTCGGCGGCCGTCAGCGTCAGTGGTGCTGTTCGTTCCCGTGCAGCGGGAAACCGGCGATGCCCCGCCATGCCAGCGAGGCCAGCAGCTGGACCGCCTGGTCGCGCGGGACGCTGCGGTCGCTGTGCAGCCAGGAGCGGGCGACGACCTGCGCGAGACCGCCGAGACCCGAGGCCAGCAGCATCGACTCGGCCCGCGACAGGCCGGTGTCCTCGGCGATGACGTCGCAGATCGCCTCGGCGCACTCGTTCGTCACCTTGTCGACGCGCTCGCGCACGGCGGGCTCGTTCGTCAGGTCCGACTCGAAGACCAGCCGGAAGGCGCCGCCGTCGTCCTCGACGTAGGCGAAGTACGCGTCCATGGTCGCCCGGACGCGCTGCTTGTTGTCCGACGTCGACGCGAGCGCGGTGCGCACCGCCTGGATCAGCGACTCGCAGTGCTGGTCGAGGAGGGCGAGGTAGAGGTCGAGCTTGCCCGGGAAGTGCTGGTAGAGCACCGGCTTGCTGACACCGGCGCGCTCGGCGATGTCGTCCATCGCGGCCGCGTGGTAACCCTGTGCGACGAAGACCTCCTGGGCGGCGCCCAGCAGCTGGTTCCGTCGGGCACGGCGCGGCAGGCGGGTGCCCCGCGGGCGCGCCGCCTCTGTCTGCTCGATGGCTGTCACGCCGCCTCCCAAATGTCGTCCTCATGCGGTGAGCGCCGCGCCGCCATCGTACTTTTCGGTAACCGTGGTGTGCGCGGTGCGAGCGCAGAATTTCACGTACCGGACGATGGTGAAAGCGGTGTGAATGCCCCTAGAAGGGGATGTAGAGGTCGCAGGTACTCGGAGGTAAGGGGCCTTCTTCTTACTGAAGGGGCCCGGTCCGACCACGGAAGAGCCCGGTCGGTGTCACCGATAGTCGTCTTCGTCGAGGGGGACGACACGGGCCTGTTCCGCCACGTCGGCCTCGTTGGCCTTGCTCGGGTCGACGTCGGGCGGCTGTTCGTCGGTGGTGTCGTCCTCGGGGGCTTCGGCGTCGAACGGGGTGGCGCTCTCGTCCTCGAACGTCTCCGGATCGCTTGGGTCGACGGTCATGGCGGGCTCCCTTCCTGATACGTCCTGAGCCTAGGAGACACCGGGCGGGGGTGCCATGGCGGACGCCCTGGGGTTGCCTTGCGGCCGCCGTAGAGCTGTCGTAGGGCTTGTGACGGCGAACACATGAGCCACTGCGTGATCGTCTCGTAACATTGCCGCATGTCTTCGACAGAGCTGCCTTCCGTGTCGGCCGCCAGTGTGCTCCCCAAGGTGGCGCCCGTCAGGGTCGGCGAGGGGGAGCGGCTCAGGTCGGTCGGGCTGCCGGGGATCACGCTGGCGGTGCGGTCGAGAGCGGCGGTGCGCGAGGGGCTGCCGCCCGCGCTGTACGTCCATGGGCTGGGCGGTTCCTCGCAGAACTGGTCGCAGCTCATGGCCGAGTTCGACGGCCTGGTCGACAGCGAGGCCCTGGACCTGCCGGGCTTCGGCGACTCCCCGCCGCCGGACGACGGCGACTACTCCGTCACCGGGCACGCGCGCGCGGTCATCCGTTACCTCGACGCCGCCGACCGCGGTCCGGTGCACCTCTTCGGCAACTCGCTGGGCGGCGCGATCACGACCCGCGTGGCCGCGGTGCGCCCTGACCTCGTCCGCACGCTCACGCTGATCTCCCCGGCGCTGCCGGAGATCCGCGTCCAGCGCTCGGCGGTGCCGACCGCGCTGCTGGGCGTACCGGGCATCGCGTCCCTGTTCACCCGCATCAGCAGGGACTGGACGGCCGAACAGCGCGTCCGCGGCGTCCTCGGCCTCTGCTACGGCGATCCCGGCATGGTGACACCGGAGGCGTTCCGCCACGCGGTCGAGGAACTGGAGCGGCGACTCCAACTGCCGTACTTCTGGGACGCGATGGCCCGTTCCTCACGGGGCATCGTCAACGCGTACACCCTGGGCGGCCAGCACGGCCTCTGGCGCCAGGCCGAACGCGTCCTCGCCCCGACCCTCCTCGTCTACGGCGGCCGGGACCAACTGGTCGGCTACCGCATGGCCCAGCGGGCGGCCCGCGCCTTCCGCGACTCCCGCCTGCTGTCCCTGCCGGACGCGGGGCACGTCGCGATGATGGAGTACCCGGAGACGGTGGCGGCGGCGTTCCGTGAACTCCTCGTGGATGCGGGGGAGTTGGGGGAGCTGGGCGAGTCCGGGAAGCGGCGGGAGCCGTCGGGAGCCGGTGCCGACAGCGCTGCGGATGCCGGTGCGGAACCGGATGAGGATGCCGGTGCGGGTCCGGATGCGGGTGCCGGTGCCGTGCGGGGGCGTCGTGCCGGTGAGGCGGATGGTTTCGGCCGAGGTGGCGGGGGCGGCGCGCGGG
>NZ_JBLTJC010000331.1:0-11553 GCF_048158785.1 Streptomyces colwelliae
GGTATGCGCAAGAAGATCGGGCTCGCCGCCGCTCTCCTCCACAACCCCGAAGTCCTGTTCCTGGACGAGCCGTTCGAGGGCGTCGACCCGGTCTCCGCGCAGACCATCCGGGGTGTCCTGGAGCGCTCCCGCGCCTGAAGGAGCTGTTCGAGAAGTTCTTCTCGACGCAGACCCCGCCGGCCGAGGTGATCGCCACCCTCACGGAACTCGCGGGCATCATGGCCGCGACGGTCGCGGCCAAGCGCGCCGAACCCGGCGACGACCTGACCTCGGCGCTGATCGCGGCGTCCGAGGACGGCGACCACCTCACCGACGAGGAGATCGTCTCCACGCTCCAACTGATGGTCGCGGCAGGGCATGAGACGACCATCTCGCTGATCGTCAACGCCGTCGTCAACCTGTCCACGCACCCCGTCCAGCGCGCCCTCGTCCTGGCCGGCGAGGCCGACTGGTCCTCGGTGGTCGAGGAGACCCTGCGCCACTCGACGCCCACCTCGCACGTCCTGATCCGCTTCGCCACGGAGGACGTCCAGGTCGGCGACAAGGTCCTCCCGGCCGGGGACGCGCTGATCGTGTCGTACGCCGCGATCGGCCGCGACGAGGAGGCCCACGGCCCGACGGCGGGCGAGTTCGACATCACCCGCACCAGCGAGAACCGCCACATCTCCTTCGGCCACGGCCCGCACGTCTGCCCCGGCGCGGCCCTCTCCCGCCTGGAGGCGGACGTGGCGCTCCCGGCCCTCTACGAGCGCTTCCCGCACCTGGACCTGGCGGTCCCGGCGACCGAGCTCCGCAACAAGCCGGTGGTGACGCAGAACGACATCTTCGAGCTGCCGGTAAAGCTGACCCCGGGCGACTGATCCACTTGTCCACGGGCCGGACGGATCGTCTCATCGGTCGTCTCATCGGTCGTCTCGTCGGTGATCTCGCCGGTCGTCTCATCGAACGGACGCGTTTCCGTCCGGTTTCACCGAGGGGATACGCTCCGGCTCGTGGCTGATATCCAGATTCCCGCTGACATCAAGCCCGCCGACGGACGTTTCGGCGCTGGCCCCTCCAAGGTGCGGACGGAGGCGCTGGACGCGCTGGCCGCCACCGGTACGTCTCTGCTGGGCACGTCCCACCGCCAGGCCCCGGTCAAGAACCTGGTCGGCAAGGTGCGTGAGGGCGTCTCCGCGCTGTTCTCGCTGCCCGAGGGCTACGAGGTCGTCCTCGGCAACGGCGGTTCGACGGCCTTCTGGGACGTCGCGACCCACGGCCTGATCGACAACAAGTCCCAGCACCTGACCTTCGGCGAGTTCAGCTCGAAGTTCGCGAAGGCGGCCAAGCTGGCGCCGTGGCTGGCCGAGCCGACCGTCATCTCCTCCGACCCCGGCACGCACCCGGAGCCGGCCGCCGAGGCGGGCGTGGACGTGTACGCGTACACGCACAACGAGACGTCGACGGGTGTGGCCGCTCCCATCAAGCGCGT
Organism: Streptomyces colwelliae; assembly: GCF_048158785.1. Taxonomy (NCBI): domain Bacteria; kingdom Bacillati; phylum Actinomycetota; class Actinomycetes; order Kitasatosporales; family Streptomycetaceae; genus Streptomyces; species Streptomyces colwelliae. Next base: position 1,472 of record NZ_JBLTJC010000331.1, read on the forward strand.
GGCGGGCGCCGACGAGGGCGCGCTGGTCCTCGTCGACGCCACGTCGGGCGCGGGCGGCCTCCCGGTCGACATCGCCGAGACGGACGTCTACTACTTCGCCCCGCAGAAGTCCTTCGCCTCCGACGGCGGCCTATGGATCGGCGTCTTCTCCCCGGCCGCGATCGAGCGCGCGGAACGTATCCACGCGTCCGGCCGCCACGTACCGGAGTTCTTCAGTCTCCCCACGGCGATCGACAACTCCCGCAAGAACCAGACGTACAACACCCCTGCCCTGTCTACCCTGTTCCTCCTCAACGAGCAGCTTGAGTGGATCAACGGCCAGGGCGGCCTGGCCTGGTCGACGGCCCGCACGAAGGACTCGTCGAGCCGCCTGTACAGCTGGGCGGAGGAGTCGAAGTACGCGACCCCGTTCGTGTCCGACCCCACCAAGCGCTCGCAGGTCATCGGCACGATCGACTTCGCCGACGAGATCGACGCGGCGGCCGTCGCCAAGGTCCTGCGCGCCAACGGCATCGTCGACACCGAGCCGTACCGCAAGCTCGGCCGCAACCAGCTCCGCGTGGCGATGTTCCCGGCGATCGACCCGGCGGACGTCGAGGCGCTGACGAAGTGCGTCGACTACGTCATCGAGAAGCTGTAGTCGTTTTCGCTACGACGATGAGGGGCGCCCTGCGGATCAACCGCAGGGCGCCTTCGTCGTCGTAGCCGGTGTCGGTCCGCTGTCGGTGGGCGGCGAGACGTGTCGGTGCGCTGTCGGCGGGGTCTGGAACGTTTCACGGAGGTCCTGCCGGGCGTCCATCCGGCAGGCGTGAACACGCGAGGAATCACTATGAGCACGCACGTCACGATCATCGGCGCGGGACTCGGCGGTCTCACGCTCGCCCGCGTCCTGCACGTCCATGGAATCCCGTCCACGGTCTACGAGGCGGAGTCCTCCGCGACGGCGCGCACGCAGGGCGGGCTGCTCGACATCCGCGACTACAACGGCCAACTGGCGCTTCAGGAAGCGGACTTGATGGAGGAGTTCCACGGCCTCGTCCTGGAGGGGCGTCAGGCGATGCGGGTCCTGGACCGCGCCGGGAAGATCCTGCTCGACCTGCCGGACGACGGTACGGGTGGCAGCCCCGAGGTGCTGCGCGGCGAGCTGCGGCGGATGCTGCTCGACTCACTGCCGGCCGGCACCGTCCGGTGGGGGCACAAGGTCAGCGGTGTCCGTGCGCTCGACGGGGGCCGCCACGAGGTGGCCTTCGCCGACGGCACCACCGTCACCACGAGCCTGCTGGTCGGCGCGGACGGCGCGTGGTCCCGGGTGCGGCCGTCGCTCTCCGACGCGGTACCCGAGTACATCGGCATCTCGTTCGTCGAGACGTACCTGTTCGACGGTGACACGCGGCACCCGACCAGCGCGAAGACCCTCGGCGCCGGAGCGACGATGGCGCTGGAGCCGGGAAAGGGGATCATGGCTCACCGGGAGCGCGACGGGAACTTCCACTCCTGGGTGATGCTGTCCAGGCCGCAGGACTGGTTCGCCGGCATCGACTTCACCGATCCCGCCGGGGCCACCGCACGGATAGTCCAGGAGTTCGGCGGCTGGGCGCCGGAACTCACCGCGCTGATCGCCGACGGTGAGACCGCACCGGTTCTGCGCACCCTCCACACCCTGCCCGTCGACCACCGGTGGGACCGGACACCGGGGGTGACCCTGATCGGCGACGCCGCCCACCTCACGGGCCCGAACGGCGAAGGCGCCAACCTGGCCATGTACGACGGCGCCGAACTCGGCAAGGCCATCGCCGCGCACCCCGACGACATCGAGGCCGCGCTCACCGCGTACGAGCAGGCGATGTTCCCCCGCAGCGCAGCGTCCGCCGTCGACGCCCCCGATCTCCACGTGATCCTGGGCGACGGCACACCCCATAGCCTGCTCGACAGGTTCGCCGGAAGCTGAGGGGACTGAACGGCCTCAGAACTGCTGGAGGAATTCCTGCCAGGCGTCGCGGGAGACGGTGAGGAGGGGGGCGGCACCGTCTTCCGGGTGCTTGCTGTCGCGGATGGCTCGGCCGTAGCCGGTTGTGTCGGCGACCTCTACGCAGTTGCCCTCGCCGGTGGAGTACGACGACTTCCGGAAGGTGCTTACGATCTCGGTCACGATGTGTTGTCCTTGCTGCTCCGCAGTGCACTTCGAATCAGTCGCGCACTGGCGTCCGGTCCCAATGCCGCCGATCGTAGTTGGTCGTACGCGTTGGCGTAAGCGGCAAGATCCTCAGCACCTTCAAGGACCGAAGTACCTCGCAAGTTGTCCATAGTTACGGCTTCGACGGTCGGCTCGGACTCGAAACTGAAAGAGGAGAAGGCGTACGTAGAACCCGCCACCGCCCCCGCGCTGAACGGCAGCACCTGGATGGTGACGTTCTTCCGCTCACTCACCTCAAGGATCCTGGACAACTGCTCCCGGTGAATCTCGACGCTCACCATCGGCTGCGTGACCACGGCTTCCCAGAGGATGGCCGTGTACGTTGCTGCACCCTCCTCGATCTTCGCCTGTCGCCCCTCGCGCACCTTCACCAACTGGGCGATCCGTTCGGGAGCGATGTAGTGAGGAGTCGAGGCGATAACCGCCTCCGCGTAGGCCGGAGTTTGCAGCAACCCGGGTACGAGCACCGGTTGCCATTCCCGGATGTACGTGGCGTCGTCCTCCAAAGCGATGTGATCGACGTAGTCCGGCCGTAGGTGTGCGGCGTGCTCCAGCCACCAGCCCCGGTTCTTGGAGTGCTTGGCCAACTCCTCCAGTTTGACGCGCACTTCCGGGTCCTTGACGCCGTACGCATCCAGCAGCAGCCGCACTTCGATCACACGCGCCGTGACATGACCGCTCTCAAGTCGGCTGATCCTGGCCTGACTTGCCGCGATGACCTCGGCAGCCTGCGGCTGATCGAGCTTGGCCGCGTGTCGGTACTGCCTGAGCGCCGTACCCAAACGCCTGCTGCGTACCGTCGGCCGTCCACCTGCGGGCATGGGCCCTCCCCTCATCTTTCGGCAACGATGCCACACGGACCGCTCCCTCCGAGAGCATGTCACTCGATCGAGTGGACAGGTGAATGCATTCACTCGAACCTGTTGCGCAGGCGCCGAATCCAGCCGTAGCTTCATGAAGGCGCCGCAGCACAGCCCAACTTGATGCCCCGTCAGGACGGAGTTCCCCATGCCCGCGTCCGAAAGCTTCCGCATCCCCAAACACCGAAGCCACGTCCCCACCGCCCGCCAACGCGTCCGCAAGACCCTCGCGGACTGGGGCATCACCGACGAACTGGCCGACGCGGTCACCCTGTTGGCGAACGAACTCGTCACCAACGCCGTGACCCACTGCCAGGTCTCCTACTCCCAGATCAAGGTCGAACTCACCCTCAACAGCGCGGAGTTGATCCTGGAGGTGTCAGACCCGGACCGGGACAGACTCCCCCGACTCCACGACTCGACCCCGGATGAGGAAGGCGGCCGCGGCCTCGCGCTCGTCGACGCGTTGGCCGACAGCTGGGGATGCCGGCAGGAGCCGTACGCGAAGTGCGTGTGGGCGAGGTTCGACCTGGAGGGGGTTCAGGCTCATGTTCCGGCGACTTTATGAGGCGATGACCCGCCTGCTCGCACGCCCAACTCCCTTGAGCGACACGGAGCTTGCGCAAGAAGTCAGGACGCCCGACCCCTACGTATGGCGACTCCCGCCCGTCACACTCACGTAAGACGGTCATCGCCCACATCCCCGAACGTGTCTGTTAGCGTCCGCGCGACCCCTCGGAGATCCGCAACAGGAGACGCAGATGCATATCGCCCTCATCCTCGCGAGCGGCATCGCCTGGACGATCGTGTACATCGAAGCGATCCGAGTCGGGTTCCGCGAACGCACCTACGCCATGCCCGCCGTCGCGCTGGGCCTGAACTTCGCGTGGGAGTGGACGTACGCGGTGCACAACCTGGCCTTCGACCCGTCCGTGCAGGGTGGCATCAACCTGGTGTGGGGCATCGCCGACGCCGTGATCGTGTACACGTTCTTCCGGTACGGCCGCGCCGAGTTCCCGTCGTTCGTCACACCACGGATGTTCGCCGGGCTGAGCGTGCTGCTGTTCGGGATGTCGTTCGCCGTGCAGTGGCTGTTCCTGGCGAAGTTCGGCGCGGAGGACGGGGCCGGCTACTCCGCGTTCCTCCAGAACCTGCTGATGTCCGCCCTGTTCATCGCGATGTTCGTCGCACGGCGCGGACTGCGCGGGCAGTCGGTGACGATCGCGGTGGCCAAGTGGCTCGGCACACTCGCGCCCACGATCCTCTTCGGCGCCCTTGAGGACGACGGCGGGTTCCTGCTCGGGCTCGGCATCATGTGCAGCGTGCTCGATCTCGTCTACGTCGGGCTGTGCGTCCAGGCGAAGCGAAACGGCGGCGTGGGTGACGTACCCGAGCCCCTCACCGTGACAAATCGGGCCGACAGTGCCTCCATGGAAGCATGACCAGTTCGAGCAGCCCGAGCACGAGCCCCGAGCCCGATCCCTTCGTCAACCTCGCCAAGCCGTACGCCGTCCTACTCACCACGCACAAACGGGACGGCACGGGCGTCGGCACCCCCGTGAGCCTGGCCGTCGAGGGTGACCACGCGTACTTCCGCACACCGGGCAGCGCCTGGAAGGCCAAGCGGATCCGCAACAACCCCGAGGTGGAACTCGCCCCCGCCACCGTCCGCGGCAAGCCGACCGGCCCCGAGATCCACGCCCGCGCGCGACTGCTGGACAACGGCGGCGCGGAGGACAAACACGCGGCGAAGCTACTGCGCCGCAAACACCCGTTCCTGCAAGGGATGTTGGTACCGCTGGCGCACAAGGCGATGCGGACGCCGACGTTGCACTATGAGGTGCGGCCCGTGGACGAGAACAGGAACGGGAACGGGAACGGGAACGGGACGAGCTAGCCTTCCCCACCCGCGTTGGTCAGCGCGTCCACGATCATGCGGGTGGCGAAGTCGGGGTTGTCGGCGATGCGGTTGATGTGTTCCGCGAGCAGGAACGCCGTGGCCTCCAGAGGCGTCATCTCCTCCTTGGTCCAGTCGCCGTACTGCTGACGCCACAGGTTGGGGCTCAGTTCGGTACCGGCGGCGATCACCAGGCCGGCCATCATCGGGATGACCTCGGGGGGACAACTCCTGGGCATCATCCGCATCGTGGCCACGAGGGTCGGCACCACGTACTCGATGACGTCCTTGCCCTCACTCTCGTGGGCCTTCCGCAGCCACGTCATGAACATATAGATGAGCGTGCACGCACCGTCCACCAACTCATCCAGCCCATCGGGCCCGAGCGACGCGAGGAACTGCTCCATCAGCTCCTGCTGTTCGGGATCCGTCGCGGACTTTCCGGCATGAACGGCCTTGAGCCGCGAGTCGACCATCATGAGCGCGGCGCCCACATCACCGACGGGAGCGTACGCGGGGTCACAGGACGCTGACACAGGATTCCTCCTCCGCTGGCCGCACTGGGTAACGCGGCGCGTTCGCAGAGTAGTTGCCCGACGGGACGCAGGTCGGCGCCTTTGTCACCTTTCATGGCAACAAGACGAGGAGTTGCCTCAACCATCCCGCGCCATAAGGCCGTTCACCTGATTGGATCTGAACGTGGATGACACGCTGTGGAACAGACTGCCGCCAGAGGCACAAGCAGAGGTAGACGCGCTCATCGCCGCCGGCCGCAGCATCCAGGCCATCATGGCGATGCGCGAACACACCGGCCAGCCACAGCCCGAACTGCGGGAGTGCATCGATCTGTTGGCTTGGCGGCATGGGGCGCTGGGCGAATAGACGGTGCTTGACGATGCCCGCTCGCCGCGCATGTTGACGGCGCCATCTCTGGCTCTTTGACGAATGTCCCACATCTCTGGCCGACTGCGCCCGAGGGCTACTGACGGGTGCGGCAGTCGCCACGCCCCTTGGGACGGGGGGTCGTTGCTTTGTCAGGGGTGTGCAGCCATTCGCCGATGCGTGTGGCTGCGTCCTCCACGGTTGCGCGCGGGGCGCCGGAGGATTCGACCGAGGTGAGGGCTATCGCGGCGAGTTGAGGGTCGGTGAGGGCGAAGGTCGTGCGGGCTGTTTCGTACTCGTCCAGCAGGCCGGGACCGAACAGGAGAGGGTCGTCGGCGTTGAGTGTGCACCGGACGCCGGTTTGCAGCAGAAGCGGGAGAGGGTGGACGGACAGGGATTCCACGACGCCGAGGGCGACGTTGGAGGTGGGGCAGACGTCGAGGACCACCCCTTCCGCAGCGAGGCGGGCGACGAGGGCCGGGTCCTCGACCGCCCGTACGCCGTGGGCGATCCGTCGCGCGCCGAGCACGTCGAGTGCGGCACGCACGCTGGCCGGACCGGCGAGTTCCCCTGCGTGCGGGGCTGGAATCAGCCCGGCATCACGGGCGATGGTGAATGCCTGGGCGAACGGCTCAGGAGCGAATCGGGCCTCGTCTCCGGCCAGACCGAAGGAGACCACTCCGTTTCCTGCCCGCCGGGCCGCGAGGCGTGCGGTCCGGACTGCTTCCGACGGATCTGCGTTGCGCCGGGCGTACACCAGGACGCCGAAGCCGATGCCCAGCCGGGCAGCAGTGCAGCGGCCTTCGTTGATCACCGTGTCGAGCAGGTCGAGCGCCGCGCCCGGATCGTCCTCGTAGGTCAGGGGGTTCACCTGCGGCTCGATCCACACCGCTCCGTCTGCTGCGGCGTCCTCGACCACTTCGCGCACCAGCCGCAGAAGGTTCTCCCGCGGACCCTCGCGCACCAGCCGGGCAGCGACGCGATACATGGACATGAAGTCCTCGAACGACGTGAAGCCACCTGCGCCCGACGGTTGTCCGCCGTGCTCGCCCGCCAGTTCCGCGAACGTGCCGGGGCGCATCGCGCCTTCCAGATGGAGATGGAGATGGGCCTTCGGCAGACGGGCCAGGCTTCGCATGGTGCATCACTCTACGGCGACCGCCGTGCCGGTCGTCCGGAGGTGCGACGGTCACCATGTGGCCGATGTGACCACGGCGTTGGAGCCCTCCTGGACAGCTCCGTTCACCGGCCGACGGTCCGCCCTGCGCACTACCTGATCTTGTACTCCTGGTGCGGGGTTGCTCGCGCCCACACCGCCTCGAACGCCCCGGCGCACAGTTCCGCCGCGGACGGGTCCTCGCTGATCTCTCCGCCACCGGACGCGCCGTCCCCGGTGAAGTGATTCCAGCGGATCAACCGGTCGTCCAGGAGCCAGAAGTCGTTGCCCGGCAGCGCGATGTCGGAGGCCTGCCGACGCGGAAGCCACCGCACCTGCTCACCGGCCTCGATGTTGACCGGCGTGCCCGCGTACTCGTAGCGGATGTAGTCACTGACCGGTTCCGACACGATACGGGCGCGGCGCACGACCACTCCACGAGCAACCGTACGACGGATGAGGCTCGTCCAAGGGCCCCAGTGCGGGGACTCCGGGTCGTTGTCCCGTTCTCCCGTCCGCTGCCAGTGGCCGAAGTCGTCGGCCTCGCCGGCGACTCCGTATATGTCGCGCATCTCCAGGTGGACGGCCGATCGCCGCGCACTGTCGAGAAGTTCAGCGAAGCTGGGCACGTTCTGCGGCATTGCACACCTTCCTCAACGTAATCAAGACCTGAGAGTGCAGACAGCGGCCGGATCAGCGCAGCGCGTCGATGGCCCTCACTATCAGCGACCGGGCGTCCGCCCCGTACACGGCCATGCTTCGGAGTTGCTCGAACGCCTTGATGTAGAGCGCGATTTCAGAGGGCTGGGTGATGTTGACCTCGGCGGTGGCCAGCTCGACGGCGGCGAGGGTGTCGTCGTGGACGTTGAAGGTTTCCTGCGGCCAGATCGCGCGCTCGCGAGTCGCCGTCGGGATGATGCCGAATGACACCTGCGGGAGCGCCCCGGCCGTGAGGAGGTAGCCCAGTTGTGCGGCCATCGCCTCGGCATCACCGAGTTGGTAGTACAGCACCGCCTCCTCGATGACGAACACGAAACGATGGCCCGGCTCATGGATCACCTGCGAACGCCGCACCCGCGCAGAAGCAGCCTCCGCCGCGTCGTCCGGAACCCCGTGGAAACGGGCGCTCATGCCGAGCAACGCCCGCGCGTACCCCTCACTCTGGAGCAACCCCGGTACCAGGACCGGGGAGTACACCCGCAGCAACTCGGTCGACCGGTACACCTCGGCGTAGCTGTCCTGCAACTTGGCCAGGCCCGTACGAACGCGCTGCCGCCACTCCCGATAAAGGGATTCCGCGTGCTGCGAGGACGCGATCAGGTCCGGGGTCCGGCCGATGGCGCCTGTCGCGCGACACCACAGGCGAATGTCGGTCGGAGACGGAGGGGTGCGGGCGTTCTCGATGCGCGAGGTCTTCGCGTGATGCCAACCGCACTCGTTGGCCAGCTCAGTGACCGTCAGGCCTGCGTTCTTCCTCAGGTCGCGCAGTTGCCGCGCCACATTCTCGCGTGCGGCTTGGGCCGAAGAAGACGGGGATATGGGCATGAGCTGACCAACAATGCTTCTGTCAGTGGATCTCGTACGTCTCGTGCGGGACGGCGCGTTCCCAGACTGCCTCGAAGGCGTCCGAGCACTGCTTGACGATACTCGGCTCGGTGCGCAACTCCTTGCCCGGGTCAGCCCAATCGCCGACGCCGGTGAAGTGGTTGAAGAGGACCTGCGTCCCGTCGAAAATCCACAGATCCGCGCCCGGCAGCATCAGGTCGACCGCCCTCGGGCGGGGCAACCACCGCACCTGTTCGCCGGCCATCACGTTGACACCCGTACTCGCGTGCTCGTACCGGATGTAGTCGGTGACCGGTTCCGAGACGATACGGGCACGCCGTACGACGACACTACGGGCGACCGCGCGGGAGATCAGGTCGACCCAGGGCGCCCAGTACTCCGAGGTGGGATCAGTGTCCCTCCGCCCGGTGCTCAGCCACGCGTTGAAGTCATCCGCCTCGTCGCCGACCGCGTACTGATCGCGCATTTCGAGGTGCACGGCGGAGCGCTGCGCGGCCTCCATGAGTTCGTCAAAGCTGGGCACGTTCTGCGGCATCGCAGGCCTCCCTCAACATCTGCGCCAGACGGGCGGGAATGCGAATCACGGTCTCGTGGTCCGGGATGCCCTGCGCGTGCCCAGGCGCCGTGTTCTTCGCGCACTCCACTCGCGTCGCCTCGTCGGCCGTATAGCTCTGGATCACGATGTCCGCGTTGTCCACGTCCACCCATGCGGTCGGTGATCCGTCCCTGCCCGTCTCCGGGTCGATCCCGATGAACCGTAAGCGCATGACTGCCTCCGATTGCCTGATAGTGCGCCGATGTGCACCACATTCGCGTTCGGGCAAGCATCGGTCAAGAGCACAAAGCAGCCATGCCCCTATTCAAAAGTCCAAGTGCACATTGGTGCACATAGCTGGCTGCGACGGGTATCTCCTCTCTAGCCTGAGGCTGTACGGAGAACCCCGGTAAGGCGACGGAGCCTCATAAGTCGTGGCCGACCGACATTGCCGAGGAGTACCCGCATGAGGCAAGGCACAGCCCATCCGCAGGTCCCCGCCGGCTTCGACGCATGGCTGCTCGACTGCCTACCGGCCCCGAACTGCGACACCTGCACCGCGAATTGGCGCCAACTCACCACCTCCAAGCAATCCGGCGACATCCCTCAGGCCGCACGCCACGCCACCGAGATCCGCGATCACGCCTCCGGAGTGCACGCGAGTCCGACCGACTGACCAGACAGGAAGGCACCCCATGCTCAACGGCACCGATCTCTACGCCCTCGACATCACCTCGGCCTCGTTCACGCAGGCCTGCGGCGGCCCCTGCACCGAGGGTTGCGTGACCCTCGCCCGGATCGGCGACGACTCCTGGGCCCTCGGCGACAGCAAGCGGCCGGACAAGGAGCCGCTGCGGTTCAGCACGGAGGAGTTGAGCGTGGCGGGGATCGACCGGCGGCTGGACCCCTGGTGGGCAGCGTGCTGTCGGCGCGGGCCGGGTTCCCGGCGATGGGCGTGATCCTCGCGGTGGGGCTGGTCGTGATCGCCGTGC
>NZ_JBLTJC010000332.1:0-11530 GCF_048158785.1 Streptomyces colwelliae
CCGCCGACCCCCTCACCCGCCGCGAGCGCGAGGTCGCCGCGCTCGTCACCCAGGGCCTGTCCAACCGGGAGATCGCCGAACGGCTCGTCATCTCCAAACGCACCGTGGACGCCCATGTCGAGCACATCCTCGCCAAGTTGGGCATCACCTCGCGTACCGAGATCCTGGCCGCGGCACAGCCCGAGGGCACCAAGTCGGCGTAGGTACCCGGTACCTACGTACCCCCTCCGCGGCCCGCGCCGACGCCTACGTGCACCGATATCGCCACCGATCTACGGGAGTTCACGCCCCCCGCGCCCGGCCGACACCCCAAGCTGGTCCTACCGCCAGGGGAACGGGAAGTGTCGGAGCCGGCAGTGTTGGTCAACCCCACGGCTGTCATGGCAAGGCATCCGTCACCGCACCTCCCCTGGCGGTATTCGCGTAGGGCTGCCCCTGTCGGCGGGGGCAGCCCTCCTCAACGGGCCCTGAGATCAGCCGCGTTCGGCCCGCTCGTACATCGTCTTCGCCGTGGCGCCGAGGATCTCGCCGTACATCTTGGTCGGCGTGAAGCCGTCCAGCGAGCTGTTGACCGAGACGAGGGTGCCCTGCCCGGTGGTCTCCTTGAAGTCGGCCAGCCACGGGCCGCCGCTGGAGCCGCCGGTCATGTCGCAGGGGATCATCCGCCGGCCGTTCTCCTTCTTCTCCGTGCCCACGCAGCGCAGGAGTTCCTCGCCGAGCTGCGGGTGGGTGGCGGGGTAGCCGAAGGACGAGATCTTCCCGCCGACCGCCCGGTCGAAGGCGACGGGCGTCCCGCCCACGACATCGGTGAGCCTACGACCGCTCTTGTCCGCGTCGACGACCATCGCGGCCACGTCGTTCGTACCCTCCTCCGCGAAGGCCCGCGGAGTCAGCACCGTACGGACCGCGAAGGCGCCGTACGGCTGCTTGCCCTTGCTGTAGGCCGGGACGAACACCATCGACATGTTGGTGTTGTCGGGCGAGGCGGAGCGCCGGACGCAGTGCCCCGCGGTCATCACCACGGAACGGTTGGCGCTCTTCACGGCGGTGGCCGTGCACCAGGTGTCGGAGCCCCCGGCGTTGACCATGAACATCCGCCCCACGGTCTTCAGCTGTGGACCGGTCCACGTCTTGGTCCTCGGCCCGGTCGGCCCCAGGTCCACCGACTTTCCTACGGCCTTGATGCGGGCCGGGGTCCAGTAGGCGAGGGCGTCCTTGCGTTCCTGGGCGGTGAACGAGAAGGAGGACACCGGGTCGGGGGCGGCGACGGCCCTGTCGGCCCCGGAGACGGCCGTGGCCGAGACCGGGACGGCGAGCGCGAGGGCCGTACCGGCCACGGTGAGCGCCGTGGCACGGCGGCGGAGAGCTCGGCTCCCGGTAAGGGGGCTGTCGAACATGGGGGATGTCTCCTCGGCTGATTCAAGTGGGCCCGGCTACGCGCAGTCCAGGAGAGGTGGATCCGGCGATCCGGGTTGCGTCGTCGGGTCGGCGGCCGTCTCGCGGAGGAAGGTGAGGAACTCCCCCACCGTGCGGTTCCAGAGCCGGCGTTCCACCAACGCCGTGTGCCGGCGGGCGAGTTCGTGATCGTCGCCGTAGACGAACCTGACGACGAGCGGGCCCCGGCACTCGCGGATCTCGATTCCGCTCGGCTGTATCTCGTCCGCCGAGTGCAGGCCCACCGCGATGCCGATGATCTCCCGGACCAGCGCGCCCGCTCTCCTGAACGCGCCGTCGGACGAGGTGTGCCACACCACCTCGAAGTGCTCGTGCGCGGGCGCCCCGGGATCGGGCCTCCGGTTCACGCTGTTCGATGTACTGGACACACCTGCGTCCTTTCTGCGCGGCGGGGAACTTCGCGGCACGGACCGCCTAGTTGAGGGCGTCCGAGGGGTTAGTCAGCCAGTAGCTGGTGGTCAGCGAGCTGTCGATGTACACGCCCTTGCTGGGCAGCGCGACCTTGACGCCCGAGCCCACGAAGTCGAGCGCGCGGTTCTGGAAGATCACCGAGAGCGTCTTCGCGGTGTAGCCGCCTGAGCCGCTGCCGTCGGCGGCGGAGAGGAGGACGCCCGCGTAGCCCGACTGTCCGGGACGGAGCGTGGTGACCGCCTGCGGCTGCGTGTCCTCGTCGACCGGGGGGACAGACTGGGCGTCCGTGAACCGCAGGGCCGGGTAGCCGTACAGGTAGCAGGTCTTGGAGCCGGTGTTCTTGACGGTCAGCAGCAGGTGGTTCAGCGGACGCGTCACGGTCTGCGCGGTGACCTTGGTGTTGGCGCCGGTGCAAGTGACGATGCTTGAGGCCGACTTGGACCCGGTGGGCCCCTTGGCGGTGGTGCTGCCGCCGCCCGACTTCGAGGTCACGGCCGCGTCCGTACCGGAGGCCGCGGCCTCGGTGCCGGAGTCCGCCCTGGTGCCCCCGGTGTTCCCCTCGGGCGTCGCGGTCGAGGAGACGCCGTTGTCGGCGGCAGCGACGGTCGGGGTGCTCTTGGCCCCCGTGTCCGTGCTGGTTCCGCAGGCGGTCAGTGCGAGTGAGGCGGCCGCGGCGATGGTCGCGGTGAGGAGTGCCGTACGGCGGCGGAAGACGGTGTCGGACATGATCGGGTTCCCCCTGGGTGCGGTGCTGGAAGGCGAGCCACCGGGTTCGTGGTGGGTCTCGCTGCGAACAACCGCAGCTTGCGCGGCAATCCGTCCCAGCCGCCAGGACAGTCGGGGGAAACGGAAAGCTGGAACGCTCACACAGGGTCTGGCCTGCGGGAACGTACCGTCCCTGGAACGCTGGGGTGGGACGGGCACCGGCCGTTGGAGCGGTCCAGCCGGTGCCCGTGCCGCACGCTCAGCAGTAGAGGTTGGCCCCCGGCGTGGTCCCGAGGATCGAGGTGAACCGCTGGTAGGCGTCCACCCGGCTCTGCACCTGGGCGGGGTTCTTGCCGTCGCACTCGATCGAGCCGTTGATGCTGCGGATGGTCTGGCCGAAACCGGCGCCGTTGACCATCGCGTTGTGCGGGGTCATGCTGCCGGGGCCGGTCTGGGTGTTCCAGTACCAGAGCGCGGTCTTCCAGGCCACGGCCGAGTCGTTCTGCACCAGCCACGGGTTGTTGAGCAGATCGATGCCCAACGCGTCCCCGGCCGCCTTGTAGTTGAAGTTCCAGCTGAGCTGTATCGGTCCGCGCCCGTAGTAGGCGGCCTGACCGGCCGGGCAGCCGTACGACTGGCTCCAGTCGCAGTACGTCGGGTAGTTGGCGGTGTTCTGCTCGACGATGTACACCAACCCGCCCGTCTCATGGCTGACGTTGGCGAGGAAGGCGGCGGCCTCCTGCTTCTTCGTGGTGTCGCTGCCGGTGTTGGCGAAACCCGGGTAGGCGCTGAGGGCGGCGGTGAGACCGCTGTACGAGTAGAAGGAGTTCCGGCTCGGGAACATCTGGTTGAACTGGGCCTCGCTCACCACGAAGTTGCCCACGGGCGTGCCGGAGCCGTCGCAGGCGTACGGCTCCCAGTACCAGGTGCTGATGACCGGGTCGTAGCCCGGGTTGTCGTGCTCGGCGATGTACGCCTTGCCGTCGGTGTAGCGGACGATCTGGCCGGTGACGTACGACTGGCCGGCCACCCAGTTCGGATAGCTGGAACAGGAGGCGGCGGACGCGCCGGCGGCGGGGAGGACCACGGGCGTAAGGCTACCGAGGACGAGTGCGGTCAGTACTGCGGCGATACGGCGTCTCGACACAGGGTTCAACTCCTCTGTGGAGCACGGCCGTCCCCCGCCAAGGGCAGGGGGAAGCTGAGCCTTTGCGCGCACGGGCCGGTCGGGCCGGTCACGGCGTGGGGGGGGGCGGCCGTGGTGGGGGATGACGCCACCCACTGAACCGCATTGGTATGTACCAGTCAAGGGTATAGACCAGTCAACCCCACACCCGGACCGCCGAGTTGCGACCGGCCCGCGCTACGTCGGCCTGCCTCACCTGCGCAGAGTCGTCACCTCCAGAGCCGGGTCGCCGGCAATCTCCGCCGGGGTGAACCGTTCCATGACCCACTGCTTGCGCGAGAAGAGACGGGTCTGGTCCGAGAAATGGGGCGAGGCCGGGTTCGCGGACTGGCCGTAGGTGAGCAGGGTGTGGGCGCGCGGGCCGCCCGGGGTCAGTTCGACGGTCATCAGGAAACTGGTCCCGAAGGCTCCGGCGGTCGGGGTGCCGGTGCCCGAGTCGGGGCCCGCCTCCACGACGTCGAAACAGCCCGCGTCGCAGCCGGGCAGCGGGATGCCGGCCCACTTCTGTACGGCACCGAGTTCGACGTCGACCGGGAGGTCACGGGCGGCGAAGTCCTGGACGGCGTCGGCCAGGGCGCGTTGGACGCGCGGGTCCTCGCCGTTGAATCCCCTTGGCGTGGTGAGGGGTTGGGCGGGGTCGTAGGGGACGCGGCGCCAGGTGTCGGGCGGCCCGCCGTCGAGGAGGCGGTTGTAGAAGGAGGCCCAGAGCACGATGCCCCGGCTGGTGGTGTCGGCGCGGGTGTCCCAGCGGGCGAGGGTTGTGCAGGCCTGTGTCACGTCGACCTGTGTGCCGTCCGTGGCCGTCAGGCTCGGGTGGGCGCGGCACATGCCGACGATGTCGTCGCGGCCCGTCTCGGCCGACCGGACGCGGTTGCCGAGCATCGAGTCGCGCAGGGTGCTTTCGGTGAAGCCCGGTGCACCCAACCCGTCGGTACCGTCCCGGCGTTGGGCGATCATGTCGAGTCCGAGCTGGGCCCGTCCGTCGAGGCGGGGATCGGTGTCGTACACGCCCGGGAGACCGGTGATCGGCGCCTCCGGATTGACGTACTGCGGGCCGTTGTTGGAGTTGGCGACGTAGTCGGTGCGGCTCAACTTCGGCTGGTGCGAAGGGCCGTAGAGGCCGGGCACGAGCGCGTCGGGGTCACTGCCCCAGGCGCAGGCCGACGTGGAACCGTCCAGGGCGGCGTTCTCCCCGTCGTCCGCGACGGTGCAGCGGTCGAGTTGGGCGTCGGTGAGGTGCGGGACGGCCGAGGAGTCGGTGAAGTACGTGCCGCCGCTGCTGTCGGCCGCGAGGGTGTAGGTCCAGGGGATGCCCTGGAACGTGTCCTGGGCGGCGCGGAGTTGGGCAAGGTTCTGGGCTTTGCCCATGGCCAGCCAGGTGTTCATGGAGCGCAGGTTGTCGGTGTTGGCGTCACGGATCGCGTAGGCGGTCGTCGTGGTCCAGCCGGAGGAGAGGACGGGCCCGAACCGCGAGGAGTACAGGGTCCGTTGGACGGTCGAGAGCCCGCCGTCCGCGTCCCGGACGGTGACCGGGACCGTACGGCGTTCCATCGGCACGACCTTGCCGTCGAGCACGTAGCTGGTCGGGTCGCCGGGCGCGAGCTTCAGCACGTAGAGCGAGGCGTGTTGGGCGTCAGTCGCCGTGTGCGTCCAGGCGAGGGTGCTGTTGTGGCCGATCTCGACCAGCGGGGTGCCGTAGAGGCCGGCGCCCGAGACGTCCAGGGTGCCGGGGATCGTCAACTGCACCTGGTAGAAACGGAAGTAGCCGACCGCCCAGGGAAGATGCGGGTTGGCGAGGACCATGGCGTTGCCGGTGCGGGTGACGTCGCGGCCGAGGGCCCAGCCGTTGCTGCCGATGTCGGGGGCGGCGGGCTTCACGGACGGCACGCCGGACGCAGCGCTGGGTGCAGTGCCGGATGTAGTACCGGACGTAATGCCGGAGTTGGTGCCCGAGTCGGTGGAGGCCGTCGGGGGCTTCGCGTCGCCGATGTCCGGGACAAACGGCACCGTCGCGGTCACCCTGTTGAGGTCGTAGACGACGCTCCACAGGTCGAGCGCTGTGATCGGCCGCACCCAGGGCTTGCCCTTGCAGGTCGGGTCCGGGAGGTGGTCGACGCCCGTGTCGCGGAGATAGCGGTTGTATCCGGCGGCGTATCCCTCGACCATGCGGCGCAGCTCCGCCGTCGGCCCCAACGGCGCCTTCTGCGCGAGCAGTTGACGGACGGTGCCCGAGCGCAGCTGTCCGGCGTAGTACGTGTCGCTCGCGAGGTTGGAGCCGCCCACCTCACCTTCGCCGGGCTCTCCGCCGGACCCGAAGAACCGGGACCGCTCACCCCTCAACGTCACCACGTGGTCGGCGAGTTCGCACACGTTGTCCTGCGCGAACGCGTACCCGTATCCATATCCGAGCCCGTCGAAGTCCTGGGCCAGGATGTGCGGTACGCCGTACTCGGTCCGGCTGATCCGGACGGTGTGCCCGCCCTCGGCCACCGTCTTTCCGCCCGGCGCCGACCCCGTCAGGGCGGACGAGGACGCGGGGAGCAGCGCGACAGTGGCCGAGGTGAGACACAGGACGGCCGCGACAGCCGCCAACCTGCTTGCTAAGGAACGTCTATGACGCTTCGTCAGTTCTCTGGGTTCACCCATGGCCGCCACTTTGCAGGCAGGACCGAGGCGACGTCATCGGGCCTCCGGCGGATATCCGGGCGGCCTGTCAGTCTGGGGGTGTACACCTTGAGGCGCTGCTACGGCTTGTAGATCTGCCGCAACGTGGCGATGGCCATGGCGAACTGGCCGGACTCATTGGGGTGCGCGGCCGCGGTGTTCGCGGCGGGGGTCAGCGACTCGACCCACCGTTCCTCACGCGGTTGGCACATGTCGTGGCCCACCGTCGCCGTGTAGGTGTCGGCGTAGGACGCGTGCACACCCTCGGCCGTCGCCTGGCGTCGCAGCGCCTCGTCGGCCCGCTTCGTGGTGTCCCGCAGATAGGCGAAGTCGCCCTTGGCGAAGGGGACTTCGGCGCAGCCGCCGCCATTGTCGGGGAAGAGCGCGGGGTACCCGACGACGATCACCCTGGCGTGCGGACTGCGTCGCCGGATGTCTGCGAGCACGTCGTGGACGCGCCCCTCCATGGTGGCGACGCGGTCGGCGAGTACGTCCTTGCCGTCCACCGTGAAGTACTGCTTGCAGGGAGCGCCTTCCCGGTCCGTCGCGGCGACGCGGGCGCAGGTCGCGAGCACACCGCTGAAGCCGACGTCGTTGCCGCCCATGGTCAGGGTGACGAATCTCGTGCGGGCCGTGAGTGCGTCGGCCTGGGCTGGCTTACCTCCCTTGGGGTTCCAGTAGTCGTTCGTGGTGGCGCCGCTACAGGTCACGTCGTCGAACGTGTGCCCGCGCCCCACCGTCGAGGCGAACTCGGAGATCAGGCTGGGGTAGCTGCCGGTCGTACGGTCGCACTCCTCGTCCTTCACGCCGGCGAGTCCGGCCCCGGAGGCGTAGGAGTCGCCGAGCGCCACATAGGCGGGCCCGTCGGTGGGGGCGGCCGACGCGGTCGGCGCGCTCAGGGTGAGGACGACGGCCGAGGAGGCCAGGATCGATCCGAAAGGGGACACAATGCCTCTTCGTTCTCGGGGAACTGGACAGGCGCCGGCCGGTGCCGCGAGAGAGCTGTCGCTTTCTCGATGCGATCGAGCCTAGGGTCGGGGCGGGGCGCCGGCCTCGCGCTACGGAACGACTGCCGCGTGCAACCAAAGTTGGAGAACACCCCGGAGGCGATGGCCCTGATCACCCTCGATCTGCACCCCTACTTCCGCAGCGATCGCGACATCGACACGGCCCTGCGCCAGACCCTCTTCAAGGCCGCCGCCACCGGGGTCGACACCGTCCAGATCATCCCGGGCAAGGGGACGGGCCAGCTGAAGAAGCGCGTGCTGGCGGTGCTGGCGCAGAAGCACATCAAGAAGCTCTACGCCCGCGTGGAACAGGATCCGACCAACGCCGGCCGGATCCTGGTCCACCTTCGCTGACTAGCTGTTGACCATTGGCTGTCGGCTACTGGCTGTCGGCTATTGGTTATTGGCCGAAGCCGTACGAGAACAAGTGGTCCGTGCCCGTCGAACCCGTCACCGGCAGCGTGATCGACGCGACCTGCTTGGACGGGTCCAACGGGACCTTCGCGGCGAAGACGTAGGTCTTCACGTTGTCCCGGCCCCCGCTCCCGGTGTTCCGGTAGGCCGTCGTGGCGGCCGTCGTGTCACCCGGGATCGGTTTGCTGGAACCGCCGTTGAGGGTCCAGTCCGGGAAGACGACCGTCCCCTGGGAGGTGGTGCCGTCGGTGTAGGTGACGGTCACCGCGCCCGAGACGCCGCTGCCGTCGGTCGGGGCGTTGGTCGCCGCGCCGAGCAGCCCGAGCGAGGCACCCGACGTACCGGCCGGCATCGAGATGGTCTGGCCGGCCATCTCCAGGTTGTCCAGCTGACCCGAAGTCACCGTCGGCCAGGTGTAGTTGATGCCATCGACCGTGAGGGGCGAGCCGCTCGTGACGCCCGCCGCCGCCAGCGCGTTCTGCGAGAAGGCCCAACCGCCGCCGTCGAAGCCGCCCGAGAAGGTGGCACCGTCGGGATAGATGCCCTCGTTCGTGTTGTACGGCCACAGCGCACCGGCCTTGGCCACGGCCACCCGGAGGGTCGCTCCGGCCAGCGCCACACCGGAGTTGTGGTCGGTGAGCGCGAACGTGACCGGGAACAGCCCCTCGTCCACGCCCGCCGTGACGTGGACCTTCGCCTCGGCACTCCCCGCGGCGGGCACCGTCAGCGAGCCGGACGCCGTGTCCAGCGTGACCCCGGAGGGAGCCGTCGCCTTCCAGTCGACCGTGACGGCCGCGCTCCCGAGGTTGGTCAGGTCGAGTGTGCCGTCACCGGCCGAACCTGGCTGGAGCACAAGGCCGTTGGAGGGTCCGGTCGCGGCCAGCACCCGGCCGCCGCCCGTGGTGTCCGACGGCGGCGCCGCCGAAGGGCCGGACGCCCAGGCCGTGTTGGGCTGCGTGCCGAGCGTGAAGTCGGCGGTGCCCGCACTCTGCAACTGCTGGTACGTCAGCCAAGAGGTGTTCCACGCCTTGCCGTTGACGTCGAGCGACTGCACGTACGGCGCGTCAGGTGCGGCCTGCGGTGCGTTGATCCGCACCGTCTTTCCGCTGCCGAAGGTCACCTTGGCCGCCGGGAACGCCGGGCTGCCGAGCGCCAGGGTGTCCGTGCCCGGGGTCTCCGGGTACATGCCGAGTTCGGACCAGACGTACCACGAACTCATCGCGCCGAGGTCGTCGTTGCCGAACGAGCCGACCGGTGCGTTGAAGTACAGCTTCTGCTGCGCCTCGCGGACGGCCGCCTGCGTCTTCCAGGGCTGGCCGGTGTAGTCGTACTCCCAGGGGATCTCGACGCTGGGCTCGTTGCTCAGGTCGGCGTCTGTGTTGCCGGGGGCGGTGATGTCGTCGAGCAGGCTGTCCAGGTACGACGAGTACGCCGTGGCGCCGCCGCGGGCCTGGATGAGCTGTCGCAGGTTGAACGGGACCATCGGCGTGTACTGGGCGGAGGTGCCCTCGACGAAGCCGTTGGAGGTGCCGGGCGTGAAGCCGCCCGCGAACTGGCCGTCCTTGTTCTTGCCCTGCATGTAACCGGTCTGCGGGTTGAAGACGTTCATCCAGTCCTGGGCGCGGGTGGCGAACTTCTCGTAGACGGACGTCTTGCCCAGCGACTTCGCGAAGGCCGCGATGGCGTAGTCGGCGGAGTCGTACTCGAGTTGGGTGGAGACGGGGCCGTAGAAGTTGCAGCAGTTGTAGTCGTTCTCATCCAGCGGGAGGTAGCCCTTCGCGTCCCGTACGGACTCGCCGGGGCGGTCGTTGTTGGGGACGGTGGCCTCGTGCTGGAGGGCCGCGAGGGCCTTGGCCGTGTCGAAGCCCGTCGCGCCGAAGGCGTACGCGTCGGCGATGATGCCGGCGGCCGGGTCACCGACCATGACGTAGCTCTCGCCGTTGTTCGAGGCCCACTTGGGCAACAGACCTGTCTGGTCATAGCCGTTGAGCATCGAGGTGACGACGTCGGCGGTGACCTTGGGTTCGACCATCGCCATCAGCTGGGTCTGGGAGCGGTAGGTGTCCCAGCCCGAGTAGTTGGCGTACTGGGCCTGTTGCCCCTTGGCGAGCTTGTGGACCTGGTTGTCCATGCCCATGTACTGGCCGTTGTCGTCGGAGAAGACGTTCGGGTGCAGCAGCGCGTGGTAGAGCGCGGTGTAGAACTGCGTCTGCTGGTCGGTGGATCCGCCACCCACCTGGATCTTGTTCAGTACGCCGTTCCAGGCGTCGTGGTTGGCCTTCTCGACCGTGCCGAGGTTCCAGTTCTTGATCTCGGAGGCGAGGTTGTTCGCCGCGCCCGCGTCACTCGTGTACGAGATGCCGACCTTCGCGCTCACCGTGGGGTTCGCGGTGGTGTCGAAGGTGAGGTACATGCCGTTGGCGCCGGTCGTGGGAGGCTGGGCGGCTCTCGCTTTCGCTGTGGCTTTGGCTGTGGCTGTGGCTGTGGCTTTTGGACCGGTCCCGTGGATCGTGGGGGCGGGCTTCGCCGGGACGGTGAAGTGCTTCTCCTTCAGCGGCGCCGACTCGGTTGCCTGCGGGGCGAGTTGGGCCTTGCCGACCTTCAGCGACTTCGCGTCGGGATTGATGGTGCTGCCGACCCAGGTGCCGCTCGCGGTGAACGGCTGGTCGAACTTGATGTCGAAGTGCAGCGTGTACCTGTTGCTCGCGCCGCAGAAGTGACCGGTGTCGATCGCGCCGCTGATCTCTTTGTCGTTCACCACCTGGACGCGGGTCCCGTCCACCTGCGTGGCACCGCCGCTCAACTTGAAGAGCAGGTTGGCCTGTTGACCCGCCGGGAAGGTGAAGGTGCCGAGACCGGCGCGGGTGGTGTCGGTCAGCTCGGTCTTCACCCCGTTCACGTCGGTGACCTTGTAGCTCCCGATACCGGCCTGCTCGTCGGCGTGGCCGAAGCCGACGGACGTGCTGCCGAGGTCACCCGACAGCGAGCCGGTCACCGGCAGGATCGGCAGGTCGCCCGCGACCGGGCAGCCGGGTCCCGAGATGTGAGTGAGGCTGAAGCCGGAGAGCTTGTTGTCGTCGTACTCGTAACCGCCGCCGTCAGGACGGTCGGGCGTCGTGTCGGGACCCCACTGCACCATGCCGGCCGGCATGTCGGGGCCGGGGAAGGTGTCCACCGCACCGGAGGTGCCGATGAGGGGGTTGACGAGGGACGCGGGGTCCGTCACGAGGGCCGGCGTCGCGGAGTTCGCGGCATGGGCGCTGCCGATCGCCGTCAGCGGAAGGGCGGTCAGGCCCAACACGCAGACCACGGCGAGGCGTTGACGGAATCTGATGCGGTCACGTGGCACGGCTGAACGTCGGGGTCTCACCATCGGTCGCCTCCGCAGCGGTTCGTGCTTCGCAGATCAGGTGGCGGCGTACCGGTGAACACCGGAACGCCGGCGACAGGCAACAGTTCCTGGTCGCTTCCACGGCCTGACAACGTTGCCATGCACGAATGTCGAGTGAAACGCGTGCGCTGATGGTGTGTCAACGAGGTTGGCAGGAGTTTGGGGTGGAGTTGGGCGGCTCGCTGAGGAAGGCGCTGGAGCTGCCGGAGGGCGCCGCACCGCGCGTTGTCATCGACCTGCGCCTCCACGCGCACCCTGCGTGTCCTGGTGCTCGGCCTCGGTGCGACCGTCCGCATC
>NZ_JBLTJC010000333.1:0-11518 GCF_048158785.1 Streptomyces colwelliae
GCGCGTCGGCGAGCGACATCTGCCTCGGCGGGTCCCACCGCAGCAGGGTCGTCTCGTGCCCCAACTGCTCCAGCTGGTGGGCGATCCAGGTGGCCCACGGCCGGTTGAACCCCGCGTAGCTGATGGTGAAGTGCTCGTGGGACTCGGCGCCCTTGGACCTGTCGGTCATCCGACCGTCTCCCCTTACACCGAAATGGAGTCATTGACTACGTTTAAACCGTCTCGCGTGATTTCGCGTGCACCCTAGTCGATACGCGGTCGGTCCTCAGGCATTACCGCGCTCAGCCGCCGGGCCGCGTGCCGCACCAGGTGTTCCAGATCGGCGCAGTACACGGAGGGGTGCAGGAAGCCCGTCCCGGCGGAGTAGCGGTGCCCGTAGTTGCCGCCGCCGCACACCCGTCCCACCGGACACGCCCGGCACTCGTCGGAGAGCCCCTCGACGCCGAGTTGACGGGCCACGATCCCGGGGTGGTCGAGCGCCTCGTCGAAGCTGTTGCCGAAGACGTCGAACCCGGTGGCGGTGGCGCGGTCGTAGGCGAGGTTGAGGGAGTCGATCTGCTCGACGGCGCCGTCCGTGTGGACGACCACGGCGCAGGTGGGCGAAAGGCCGACGGACTCGGTGGCGCTGGGGACGCCGAGCAGCAGGGCCACGATCTCGGTGAACAGCCGTACCCGCGGCTGCGTTCCGTCCGGCGGGCCGTCCCACCAGAGGTCGAAGGCGGTGGCCAGCCAGTCGCCGTACGGCGTCGGTACGGCCCGCTGGGCGCGGGCGTCGCGGGGCGGACGGGCGGCCAGACCGGGCGGGGGACTGGACCAGTTGGCGTGCGGCAGGAGCAGATCGAGGCGGGGCGGGCGCAACGCGGCCAGCGAGGAGTACACGTCCTTCGGGTCGCTGGTGATGTCGATGGCGCACAGGATCCCGGCGTACAGCTCGGGACGGTCGGCCAGCAGGCGCGCGGCGCGGGCGGCGGCCGGCCAGGAGGACCGGCCGGCGTGGTCCACCCGGCGCCGGTTCAGCACGGCGGTGCCGCCGTCCAGGCTCAGCCCGACCCGGATGTTCGCGTCGGCGAGCCGGTCCAGGGTCCGCTCGGTGACGAGGGTGCCGTTGGTCTGCACGGTGGTCCGCAGCGCGGTGCGCGAGGGTAACGCGGCGCGCACGGCGGCCGTGTAGGCGAGCGCGGCGTTGGGCCCGGACAGCAGCGGTTCGCCGCCGTGCAGGTCGATCCGCACCTCGGACAGCCGGTGTACGACGGCGTGTTCGGCGATCCGGCGCGCGGTCTGCCGCATGACGTCCGGGCTCACCCGGGCCGGCCGGTTGCGCCAACTGGCGTCCTGGCCCTGGTAGATGACGCAGTACGTGCAGTCGAGATTGCAGCGGCCGTGCACCTTCAGGACGAACTGCCGGAAGGGAAAGGCCCGTTGCCCCGCGCGCCGCAGGGCCGCCACGTCGAGCGCGGCATGCGGCCACGGCGCGAGTTCCCGGTCCCTGGCCGTCCGTAAGGTGTGCTCCGGTGCCCTGTGCACAGCATCGCCTCCCGTCGGCCGGCGCTCTGCCGCCCCTATCGTTCTGCCCCGGGGGAGTCCTCGTGATACGCGACGAGGCCCCCGTCGGCTGCACAGGACCGGGCCAGCAGGGTCGCGAGCACGGCACCCAGCACAGGGTGGTCCACCCGCGCACGCAGCGCGGTCAGGTCGACGCCGGTGTAGTCGGGCAGCGGTTCGCGGTCCCCGCCGGCGTGCGGGCCGACTCCGCCCGGTTCCGCCGGCCTGTGCTCCTCCGTGCCGCGGCACGTCAAGTCCGGCCCGGTGCGGTCGGGCAGCGGCTCGTGCTCGCCGTCCGGGTGCCCGTCGAATCCGCTCAACCGGTATCGCACGGCGGCCTGTTGATGCTCGGCCGGGCCGGTCACCCCGCGCTGCTCCACTTCGTGCCGCGCAGGCTCCCTCACCCCGTGCTCCTCCACGTCGTAGCGCGCCAAGTCCGCCACCCTGCACTCCTCTACGTCGTCGCCCCGAGCGCGGTCATGCGCTCGAACGTGGACTGTGCCTGCGGTCCCTGTGCCGCCCCGGCGCGCTGCCACAACTCCCAGGCGGCCTGGTAGGACTTGAGGGCCCGTGCCGGACCGGCCGTCCGTTCCAGGGCCGCGCCGCGCTGGTGGTGTGCCTGCGCGGCGAGCAGTGGTTCGGCGGCACGGAGCGCGCTGCGGACGCCGTGGTGGTACGACTCCGCCGCGAGGTCCAGCCACTCCGGCGCACCGGTCGCCCCGGCCAGCGTCAGCAGCACCTCGCCGCGTTCCAGCCAGGCCAGCGCGGCGATACGGTCCGTCCGTGCGCCGCGGGCCGCGCGGGCCAGGATCCACTCGGCCTCGTGCAGATCGGTCCCCGCCCCGCCCGCCGTGTGGTGCCGGCGCAGCGCCTTGCCGAACAGCAACTGCCGCTCGGCCAGCCGGGGTTCACCGCCCGCCGTCAGGGCGAGCGCCGCGCGCAGCTCCCGTACCGCCTCGGCGGCCACCGCCAGTCCGCCGCCGTTCTCGACCCGGGCCAGCAGCACCTCGCCGCGGCCCGCCAGCAACTCCGCCCGGACCGGGTCGTCGCGCTGCACCAGATCCTGCGCCTGGGCGAACACCCGGTCGGCGGCGTCGAGTTCGGCGGGGTCGGCGGTGTAGCGGTAGCGGGCGCTGTGCGCCTCGGCGAGCCTGCGCAGGGCCAGCGCCCGTAACTCCGGGCTCACGTCCCGCACGTCGTCGACCGCCTCGTGCAGCGCCTCCAGTACCCCGGTCGCCCCGCTGTCGGCCGCCGCGACGGCCCGCGCCTCGGCCAGGTCCAGCAGGGCCCGGCAGCGCACGGCGGAGGTCGCGCCCGCGCCGCCGGTGAGCCGCACACCCCGCTCCAGATCGGCCGCCGCCCGCAGGGCCAGCGTCCGCGCCTCCTCGGTGGAGTCGCGGATCCGCGCGTCCCCGGCGAGGGCAAGCAGTTTGCGTCCCCGGGCGAGCACGGCGGCGTCGGAGGGGGACGTACCGCCGTTCGTCACGTCGCGCTCCTCGTCATCGGACGGTCGGATGCGTGCGTATGAGGTCGAGAAGGATCGAGAAGGATCGAGAAAGGTCGGGAACACTCCGGTCACCGTCCATGACAGTACGCGGCTACCGACCGGTCAACAGCACTTTCCGGCCGCCGACCACCGATCACGATCGGTCACACCGAGCCGGATCCCGCCAAGTTCCCGCAACACTCGCGGTCTAGACTCTGCCCCCAGTGGCCTGCGACCGTGGCCGAGAACGGGCAGTTTCTGCCAAACCCGAAGGGTATTCGGCGTTTTGATACGGATAGATTCAGTCACCAAGCGGTACCCGGACGGCACGGTGGCGGTCGACCAACTGTCCTTGGACATACCGGACCGCTCGATCACCGTCCTCGTCGGCCCCTCGGGCTGCGGCAAGACGACCACCCTGCGCATGATCAACCGGATGATCGACCCCAGCGAGGGCACGATCTCCCTGGACGGCGCGGACATCACCAAGCAGCCGGTCAACACGCTGCGCCGGTCGATGGGTTACGTCATCCAGAACGCCGGACTCTTCCAGCACCGCACGATCGTCGACAACATCGCGACCGTGCCCCGCATGCTCGGCTGGGGCAAGGAGAAGGCCAGGGCGCGGGCCACCGAACTCATGGCACGGGTGGGCCTCGACGGTTCGCTCGCCAAGCGGTACCCCTACCAGCTCTCCGGCGGCCAGCAGCAGCGCGTCGGCGTCGCCCGCGCCCTCGCCGCCGACCCGCCCGTCCTCCTCATGGACGAGCCCTTCTCCGCCGTCGACCCGGTCGTCCGCAAGGGGCTCCAGGACGAACTCCTGCGCCTCCAGGAGGAGTTGGGCAAGACGATTGTCTTCGTCACCCACGACATCGACGAGGCGATCAAGCTCGGCACGATGGTCGCGGTGCTGCGCACCGGCGGCAAGCTCGCCCAGTTCGCCCCGCCCGCCGAGCTGTTGTCCGACCCCGAGGACGCCTTCGTCGAGGACTTCCTCGGCGCCGACCGAGGCATCCGCCGCCTCTCCTTCTTCTCCTCGGCCGGTCTCGACCTCAAGACCTCCCCGATCATCGCCGTCGACTCCACCGCCGAGCAGATCGCCGAACGCACCACCCCCGATGTGCCGTACCTCCTCGTCACCGACCTGGACGGCAAGCCGCTCGGCTGGAGCGAGCCGGGCGCACTCACCGCCGGAGCCGTCGACACCGCCCGACTCCTCGCCCACGGCCGCCCGTTCGAGGCCGGCAAGGACTCGCTGCGGGCCGCGCTCGACGGGGCGGTGCTGTCGCCCACCGGGTGGGCGGTCGGCGTGGACGGTACCGGGCGCGTGGTCGGCGTCGTCTCGCAGGGGGCCGTGGGCGAGGCGATCCGCAGTGCGCACGCCGCGACAGACCCGGGCACGAAGGTCGCCGGATGAACGACTGGTTCCGCATCCCCAGCGACCTCCAGAACAGCTACCTCGGTCTGATCGGCCTGCATCTGCGCGAGGCCGTGATCCCGGTCCTCGTCGGCCTGGTGGTCGCGCTGCCCATCGCCCAACTGTGCGTGCGGCTGCGCTGGTTGTACCCGCCGGTGCTGTGGGTGACGACCGTGCTCTACGCGATCCCCTCGCTGGCCTTCTTCGTCGTCCTCATCGACTACACCGGCCAGACCGAGACCACCGTGATGATCCCGCTCGGCGTCTACAGCCTCGTGGTGTTCGTCCCGGCGATCGTGGACGGCGTCCGCTCGGTGCCCCAGGAGACCCTGGACGCGGCCACCGCGATGGGCCTGGGGCCCATCCGCCGGTACCTCCAGGTGCAGTTGCCGATCGCCGTGCCCGCGATCATCGCCGGCCTGCGGGTGGCGACCGTGTCCAGCATCTCCCTCGTCAGCGTCGGCATGCTGATCGGCAACCAGGGCGCGCTGGGCAACCTCCTGAACGACGGCCAGATCTACCACCAGCCGCGGCTGATCTGGCTCTCCGTGATCACCACGGCCGTCCTCGCCATCGTCGTGGACGCCGTCCTGGTCGGCGTACGCCTGCTCCTCACGCCCTGGATGCCGCGCGGCACCCGC
This sequence comes from Streptomyces colwelliae, assembly GCF_048158785.1. Lineage (NCBI taxonomy): Bacteria > Bacillati > Actinomycetota > Actinomycetes > Kitasatosporales > Streptomycetaceae > Streptomyces > Streptomyces colwelliae. The sequence continues at coordinate 5,087 of NZ_JBLTJC010000333.1, forward strand.
AAGGCCCGCCCCGCCGAGGACCGGCCGGAACCGGCCGAACTCGCACTGGAGGACGCAGCCCGGTGAACGTACTCCACTTCATCAACGCCTTCTTCAGCGACAGCACCCACTGGCACGGCTACGACGGCATCCCCACCCGGCTCGTCGAGCACATCCGGTACTCGCTGATCGCGCTCGCGATCGCCGCCGCCATCGGCCTCCCCGTCGGCCTGCTGACGGGCCACACCGGACGCGGCGGCAACACCCTCTCGCTCATCGCCACCGCGGCCCGCGCCCTGCCCAGCTTCGGTCTGCTGGTGCTGATGTTCGTGCTGATCGGCTTCGGCCTGGTCCCGGTGATGATCCCGCTGGTCGTCCTGGCCGTACCGCCGATCCTGGTCACCACCTACGAGGCGATGCGCTCCGTCGACCCGTCCCCGGTCGACGCGGCCCGCGGCATGGGCATGAACGAGGCGAGCGTCCTGTTCCAGGTGGAACTCCCGGTCGCCCTCCCGCTGATCCTCAGCGGCCTGCGCTCGGCCGCCATCCAGATCGTCTCCACGGCCACGATCGCGGCCTACGTCAGCCTCGGCGGTCTCGGCCGCTACATCATCGACGGCCTCTACCAGAGGAACTACGAGAAGGTCGTCGGCGGAGCCACCCTGGTCGCCGGCATGGCCCTCGTGACGCTGGCGCTCTTCTGGGGCATCGCACGGCTCGCGGTGTCACCGGGAGTCCGCAGGAGCAACTGAGCAACTGAGTAACCGAACACCCCCGCACGCAAAGGGAGATGGGGAGGACCGGCGACGGCCCTCCCCATCTCCCTTTCTCCCGCTGTCAGTTCTCCGTGCGCGCCAGCGCCAACTCCAGGACGACCAGCAGCGCGTCCCGCACCGAACCGCGCTCCCGCGCGTCGAACGCGATCACCGGGACGCGCTCGTTGACGTCCAGCGCCCAGCGGACCTCGTCCAGGGAGTGCTCGATCTTGCCGTCGAAGGCGTTCAGGGCGACCGCGAACGGGATCTGCTTGTGCTCGAAGTAGTCGACGGCCGCGTAGCAGTCGTCGAGCCGGCGGGTGTCGACGATGACGAGACCGCCGACCGCGCCCTCCACGATGTCGTCCCACATGAAGCCGAACCGGTCCTGCCCGGGCGTACCGAAGAGGTACAGCTTCAGGGTCGGGTCGATGGTGATGCAGCCGAAGTCCATCGCGACCGTGGTCGTGGTCTTGCGCGGGGTGTGGGACAGGTCGTCCACGCCCGCCGCGACCTCCGTGATGGCGGCCTCGGTGGTCAGCGGCTCGATCTCGGAGATCGCGCCCACGGTGGTGGTCTTGCCCACGCCGAAGCCGCCCGCGACGACCATCTTCACCGGCAGCGGCGGTCGTACGACGGTCTGCGCAGCCGCACCGCGGGCGACCGGTTCAGTCGGTGTCACGGAGTACTCCCCGGGAGTTGGGGATGGCGCGGAGGCCATCGATGACCCTTCGCAGGACGGTTGCGTCATGGGTGATGTCGGAGTTGGGCACGTGCACCGTCAACTGCCCGGCGGCACGCAGGTCTTCGGCGAGGACCCGCACCACGTTCAGGTGCAGCCGCAGCCGGGCCGCGATCTCCGCGAGGGACTGCGGCTGCCGGCAGGCGGCCACGATGTCGTGCTGCTCGAAGGAGAGCCGGTCGAGCACCTCAAGACCGGTGGCCGTGGCCACCACCTGGGTCTCGACCGGGATCGGCCGCCCGGTGGCGGCCGCGTCCGCGCCCGCCACCCGTCCGGCGGTGACCAGGAACGGCCGTACGGCGGAAGGCTTGCGCACCGGATCGCGACCCGGGGGTGTGGCCCCGTCCGCGCCGGCACCGCTCGGAGTGCGGCCGTCGGGCATGAGTGGCTGTTCCTCTCTCGACCGGTCGGGGACCGGTCACCGAGCCGAAGCGGCGCCGACGCTGTTCTTCAGCTGGAGCACCAGCTGGGGGTTGAGCGCGGAACCGGCACGGTTGGCGAACAGCGTCATCTCGTAGGCGATGTTGCCGAGTTTGGCCTCCTTGTCGGTGACGACGCCGAGGACGGCGCCGCTGCCGATCGCGGAGACGAGGACGTGGCCGCCCTCCAGATCGATGATGACCTTGTTCAGGCCGCCGAGACCGTAGTTGCCGGAGGCACCGGCGGCCAGGCTGGTGATGCCGGAGACGATGGCTCCGAGCCGCTCCGAGTGGGCGTGCTCGCGCAGTTCGGCCACGGCGATCAGCAGACCGTCGGAGGACACCGCGATGGCGTCGACGACACCCGCGGTCTCCGTCGCGAAACGGTTGAGCAGCCAGTTGAAATCGGCCGCGGCTGCCTGCAGTTCGGCCGGCGTGGTGCCCCCCGTGGGAGTGTCACCTGTCGACGTACTCACTGCTCCGCTCCTTTCGGGAGGTGGTTCTGGTCATGCGGGTGGTTCGCGTCCGGGGGGCGCAGGCCCGTGAGGGTGTCGCTGTCGCGATGCGCTTGCTCCACGGCGGCCTCGAACTCTTCGAGGGCCGAGCGGACGGCTTCCGCGTCGGCGGGCCGGGGGGCCTGCCGGGCGGCTTGCTGGGCGGCGTCGTCGGCGCCCGTACGAAGGGTGGCACCCCTGACCCGCCGACGCAGCGGCCGGGAGCTTCCGGCGGCGTCGTCGGGGGCGGTGGCGGACTCGTCCGCCGGGGCGTGGTGGGTGGTGACGGGCGGGGCCGCCGCGGCAGGCCTCGGCGCGGTCTCGTACCGGGAGACCCTGCGGGGGAGCGGGGTGGGCTCGTCATCGGCGTGCATGTGCTCGGGTGTGGTCGGCTCGGGCCTGCTCAGGGTGATCGACGGCCGTGGACCGGAGTCCGAGGCGGCGGCCCAGGAAGGAGCCGGACGGGCTTGGTCCTGGGCCGAGTTGACGGCACCCGGCCCCGCGGCGGCGGACGTGAGGGCCTTGTCCGACCCCGCGTGTTCTCCCGCCGGACCGCCGGAGGCCAGCGCGCTCATGCGCAGCAGCAGCGTCGCCGGGATCGTGATCTCGGCCGTCACACCGCCGCCCGGCGTGCGGGCGAGCGTGACGTCGATGTCCCAGCGGCGGGCGAGCGTACCGACCACGAACAGGCCCAGCACCTTCGTCGGCACCAGGTCGAGACGTTCACGGCGGATCAGCCGCGCGTTCTCCTCGGCGATGCGGTCGGCGCTCATCCCGAGACCATGGTCGGCGACCACGATCAGCGCGTCGTCGCCGTCGGTCCGTACGACCACCTCGACGGGGCTGCCCGCGGGCGAGAACGAGACCGCGTTCTCCAGGAGTTCGGCCACCATCAGGGTGAGGTCGCCGATGATGTCGGGTTCCACCATGACCTCGGTGTCGGCCCGCAGACCGACCCGTTGGAAGCCCTCGATCTGGCCGAGCGCGGCCCGTACGACGTTGGTGAGTTCGGTGGGTCCGCCGTCCAGCACGGTCTCGCGGATGCCGGCGAGCAGCATCAGACTGTCCGCGTTGCGGCGCAGGCGGACGGCGATGTGGTCGATGGAGTAGAGGCGTTCCAGCAGCGCCGGGTCCGTCTCGCCCCGCTCCACCGCGTCGATCAGGGCGAGTTGACGGGTCGTCAGGTTGCTGACGCGGCGGCCGACGTTGCCGAACATCTCGGCGACGTTGCGCCGGCTGACCACCTGGCGGGCCAGCAGCGCGGCGGCCGTGGTCTGCACATGGTTGAAGGCCTCGGCGAGGTCACCGATCTCGTCCTTCGCGGTGACCGGCATGTCACGCAGCAGCGGCGGCCCGTCGTCCTCGGCGTCGTCGTCGGCGACGCGGGCGAGTTCACGGCCCGCGACCTCGGCGACCTGCTTCGCGGCGCCGGTCAGGGCCTGCACCGGGCGGACCACCGAGCGGCGCACGATCACCACGAAGACGAGCCACAGCGCGAAGCCGAACAGCGAGAGGTTCAGCAGCAGTCCGGCGCGCCAGGAGGCGGAGCTGGACGCGCTGTCGGCGCGGGTGGCGATCTGGCCGATGAGCGAGGTGGTGATCTTCAGCCGGCCGGTGGCCTGTTGCGGATAGGCGGGGTAGTCGCTCATGGCGTCCGCGAAGGCCTTGCGGACCGCGCCGGGTGTCTCCGCCTGAAGTCCGCTCGGGTCGATCTGCAACTCGGCGTAGGCCTCGGCGATCAGCCGCTGCGCGGGGGTGTGCTCGATGCCGGAGAGCTGGTCGGCCTGGTCCTCGGTGGCGAACCGGGCGAACCTGGCGGCCTGGTAGGTGTAGAGATCGTAGGAGCCGACCGCGTTGTTGAACTCGATGAGCGCGTTGCTGTCACCGGTCGTCGCGGAGAACACGCTGGTCTCGAACGAGCTGTGGGCGGCGTCCGCCCGCAGGACGGAGTCCAGCAGGTTGCCGGTGAAGGTGGTGGCGAGGTTCGCGTTGTGCTCCAGGTCGAGCCCGTCGATCAGACTCTCGGAGGCACTGGTGTACGCCGGGTCGATGTTGTCGGCGGGCAGATAGCTCTGCTCGACGGTGTCGCGCAGCGTCTCCAGGCCGTTGATCTCCTTCAGCGCCTGGGCCTCGCTGTCCGGCAGCCGGTCCCCGAAGGTGTCGCGCACCTTCTCGACCTGCTTGTCCACGGCCAGCTGGGCCGCCCGGTAGGCGCTCTGCGAGGGGGTGCCGCCGTCGTTGGTGGCCTCGAAGCGCACGGAGAGCAGGATGGCCTGCTGGTGCTCCGCCTCCACGAGGTTCACCAGCTTGGCGACCTGCCCGCTGTCCCGCACCAGCTGGGCCGCGTCGCTCGCGTCCGTCGACTGCCCGACCTCGTCCGAGATGAGATACGCCAGCAGCACCGCGACCACCGCGAGGGGTACGCCGACGAGCAGATTGAGCTTGCGCCTGAAGGGCCAACGGTCTGCGAAGCCCCGTATGGACACCAGGCCTCCTTCGTGGGGTGTTGTCACGATACGCGTAGCGACGCGTGTGACTGTTTTTGATCGAAGCGGCCCCCGCACACCGCTGTGACCGACGCCAACTCCGGGGAGACTACCGTCTCTTTGAACGATCAAGTGCGTCGCCCTACGTCAAGAATCAATTACAAAGCGACCGTGTTCGTGACCGGTCCGTTTACGTTGCCTTCACAACTGGGCACCCATTGAGGCCAATCGGTGACCAGAGTTCTCTTGACTGACCGAGAACCGGCTGGATTGGATCAGCGGAGTGCGGAGTTCACGCCCCGCGCGTGGACGCCACAGCCATGCCTGCACGCCTGTGCCAACATCCGAGCCCGGAACGGGAATTGTGACTTCAAAAGCGAAGAACAGCTGGTCAAGTACTAGGTACCCCGGCGCGGCCGCCATCGCGCTCGCCGCGACGGCTGCGCTTGTCACGGGATGTGGTTCGTCCTCCGACAGCAAGTCCGACGACCCGCTCTCGGGCGGCAAGGCCGACGGCGACACGGTCGTCGTCGGCTCCAACAACTTCGCCGAGAGCATCCTGATCGCCGACATCTACGGCGAGGCCCTCAAGGCCAAGGGCGTCAAGGTCACTTACAAGCCGAACATCGGCAGCCGTGAGACGACCTACGGCCTGCTCAAGAACGGCACCATCACCGTGCTGCCCGAGTACAACGGCGCGCTGCTGGCCTACCTCGACCCGAAGGCCACCCCGGCGACCCTCGCCGCGACCACGGCCGCGATCGACGCCAAGCTCGACAGCAAGCTGACGCTGCTGGACCCGGCCGCCGCCGAGGACAAGGACACGGTCACCCTCAACGCGGAGACCGCGAAGAAGTACAACCTCACGTCCGACTCCTCCATCGCGGACCTCAAGTCCATCGCGAAGGACCTGGTCATAGGTGCCTCGCCGGAGTTCCAGACCCGGCAGCAGGGCCTGGTGGGCCTGAAGTCCGTCTACGGCCTGGAGTTCAAGTCCTTCAAGGCGCTGGACGCGGGCGGCCCGCTGACCGCTGCCGCGCTGAAGAAGAACACCGTGCAGGCGGCCGACCTCTTCAGCACGGACCCGACCATCACCAAGGAGAAGCACGTCACGCTCCAGGACCCGAAGAGGCTCTTCGGCTTCGAGAACGTGCAGCCGCTGGTCTACAAGAGCGGCCTCTCCGCGGCCGGTGTCGCCGCGCTCAACGCGGTCTCCGCGAAGCTCGACACGGCGACCCTGCTGGACCTCGACACCCAGGTCGGGTCCCAGAACAAGGACCCGCTGGACGTGGCGAAGGCCTGGCTGAAGACGGCCGGCCTGGACTAGGACTTCTCCGGCCGACGCGGGTGCCTCCGTTTCTCCGGGAGGCACCCGCGTCGTGCTGTGCGGAACCGGTGACCAGCGCTAGGACGCTCAGTATCCGACGTAGAACGTCGCGTCCTGCTGTGCCGCTGTCGTGGAGATCGGGTCGATGCGCAGCACGTAGTTGGAGTGCCGGATGTAGCGCGTCGGGTTGTTGTACGACCGGAAGGACGCCCAGGAGGAGTCCGCGAGCC
>NZ_JBLTJC010000334.1:0-11514 GCF_048158785.1 Streptomyces colwelliae
CCCCGACCCCGACGACGGAGTGGGTGACTCCGTCGTCGGGGTCGGGGACGGCGACTTGGTCGTCGGCGTCTCGGACGGTGTCACCGTCGGGGTCGGGGTCGGCGTGGGCGTGTACGTCGGCTCGACGGCCGCGCCCTGGTCGGTGTCCAGGTCGAACTTGCCGTTCGCCTTGGTCACTCCGAACATGTACGTCGCCCAGATCTGCGCCGGGTAGCCACCACCGTTGATACGGCCGCCGCCCGCGGTGATCAGGCCGGTCGCACCGGTCAGCGTGACCTGATCGTGGGACTTGGCGTCCTCGCCGAACAGGCCCACCGAGGTGACCAGGTCGGGCGTGTAGCCGGTGAACCAGGCCGACTTGTTGTTGTCGGACGTACCCGTCTTGCCCGCGACCTGCTGCCCGTCACGCTTGCTGTTCTCGGCCACCGACTGCTTCGCCGTACCGTCGTCGACCACACCGGTCAGCACCGAGGACACCGTGTCGGCGGCCTCGCGCGGGATGACCTGGGCGCCGATCGGGTTCGGCATGGTGACCGTGCGCGTGTTGTGCGCGACCGACTTGATGATCGCCGGGGTGACCTTCTTGCCGTGGTTGTCGAAGGTGGCGTAGACGCCGGCCATCTCCAGCGGGCTCGCGCCCATGGTGCCGAGGGTCTGCGCCGGTACGGCCTTCAGGTCGCCGGGGTCCATGCCCAGCTGGGCCGCCGTCTTCATGACCTTGTCCATGCCGACGTCGACACCGAGCTGCGCGAAGACGGAGTTGATCGACTTGTTCATCGCCGTCTGGACGGTGACCTTGCCGTAGTCCTGGTCGTCCTCGTTCTCCGGCGCGAACGCGATGTCGCTGCCCACGACCGGGCGCTTGCTGGTGCCGTCGTAGAGCGTGTTGGTCGTGATCGTCTTGCCGGACTGTGTCTTGGCCTCGTCGGCCAGGGCCGCCGCCAGGATCACCGGCTTGAAGGTGGAGGCGGGCTGGTAGTCGGTGCGGGTCGCGTTGTTCGTGTAGTGCTCGGTGTAGCCCGAGCCGCCGTACATCGCCACGACCGCGCCCGTCTTCGGGTTCACGGAGACCGCGCCGGGCTGGACGTTGCCGTCGACCTTGCGCTTCTTCTTGTCGAGCTTGCTGGTCAGCTGGGACTTGACCGACTTCTCCAGCTGGGCCTGCTTCTTCTTGTCGATGTTGAGCGTGATCGTCCAGCCGCCCGCGCTGACCAGCGTCTCGGCGTCCTTGGCGTTGGCGGCCTGCCCCGAGGCGATCAGCTGCTTCTCCAGGGCCTGGTCGGCGGCGTACACCATGTAGCCGGTCTGGCCCTCCATGCCGGGCTCGGCCTTGGGCTCCTTCGGGACCGGGAACGTCATGGCCTCGCGCTTGGTGGAACTCAGCCAGTCCTGCTCGACCATGTTGTCCAGGACGTAGTTCCAGCGCGCCTGCACCAGCTTCCGGCCGGTGTCGGTCGCGGCCTGCCAGTCGTACTGACTCGGCGCCTGGAGCAGCGCGGCGAGATAGGCGCCCTGCGGGACGGTGAGGTCCTTGGCGTCCTTGCCGTAGTAGGCCTGGGCGGCGGCCTGGATGCCGTAGGCGCCACGGCCGTAGTAACTGGTGTTGATGTACCCGGCGAGGATGTAGTCCTTGGACTTCTCGCGGTCCAGCTTCAGCGAGATGACCATTTCCTTCAGCTTGCGCGTGACGGTCTGGTCCTGCGTCAGGTAGAAGTTCTTGACGTACTGCTGGGTGATCGTCGAACCGCCCTGCGCGCCCTTGCCGGACAGCGTGTTGAGCAGACCGCGGGCGGTGCCCTTGAGGTCGACGCCGGCGTCGCTGTAGAAGGTCTTGTTCTCGGCGGCGACGAACGTCCTCTGGACGTCCTTCGGGACCTGCGAGAGGTCGACGTTCTCGCGGTTCACATCGCCCTGGCGGGTCATGACCGAGCCGTCGCTGTACTTGTAGACGTTGCTCTGGAGCTTCGCGTCGGCGTTGCCCGCGGGGATGCTGATCATCATGTAGAGCACGATGAACGCGCCGATCCCGAGCAGGCAGAGACCGAGGAACGTGCCGAGGATCTTCTTCCAGGTGAAGAGCCTGCGTATGAAGCTCTTACCGTTCTTGCCGCCCTTGCCGTCCTTCGCGCCCGCGGCTCCGGTGTCGGGGGAGGCGTTCTGGGCCGCCCCCGACGAGCGGCGGGTCTTGGGCGCCGCGCGGTGGCCACCGCGTTGGCGCGCTCGTCTCTCTTCCGCTCGTCCCATGAGTCCGTTCCGCTCCGCTTCGCTCTCTTGTGCTGTGGTGTCACACAGGTTCGCCCGTCAAGTCAGCTCAGAAAGCTAACACCAGGAGTTGTGACAAAGGCCTGTCGATCCGGTCCATTACGGACGTGACAATCAGCACCCGTCCTTATGGAACCGACGTACGAGAGGGGGTGAGGGTTGCCGTAGCGGGGTAAAGTGTTATCACTTTGATTTAACGAAGCTACGGGGGAACACCATGACCACCGAAGTACCCGCAGACGTACCCGCCATGCCCGCTCCGCGCGTGCGGGAGTTCGCCGCGCACAGCATCGGCGGCGCGCTCGCGCTCGTCCTCGGCCTGACCGGGCTGCTCGTCTCCGCCGGGCTGCTGGTCACAGCCGGTGCGGTCGACGCGGGCGGCGCCAAGGCCGCGCTGATCATCGGCGGCATCCTCGTCCTGCTCGCCGCGTTCATCGCGATGCGCGGGCTGAACACGGTCGCGCCGGGCGAGGCGCGGGTCGTGCAGCTCTTCGGGCGGTACCGGGGGACGATCCGGCAGGACGGGCTGCGCTGGGTGAACCCGTTCACCTCGCGCACCAGGATCTCGACCCGCGTCCGCAACCACGAGACCCCGGCCCTCAAGGTCAACGACGCCTACGGCAACCCGATCGAGCTCGCCGCCGTCGTCGTCTGGAAGGTCCGCGACACCGCGCAGGCCACCTTCGAGGTCGACGACTACACCGAGTTCGTCGCCACCCAGACCGAGACGGCCGTACGGCACATCGCCATCGAGTATCCCTACGACGCCCACGACGAGGGCGGGTTGTCGCTGCGCGGGAACGCCGAGGAGATCACCGAGAAGCTCGCCGTCGAACTGAGCGCGCGGGTCGAGGCGGCCGGCGTCCAGATCATCGAGTCCCGCTTCACGCATCTCGCGTACGCGCCCGAGATCGCCTCGGCGATGCTCCAGCGGCAGCAGGCCGGTGCGGTCGTCGCAGCCCGGCGGCAGATCGTCGACGGAGCGGTGGGCATGGTCGAGGCCGCGCTGGCCCGGATCACCGAGCAGGACATCGTGGAGCTGGACAACGAACGGAAGGCGGCGATGGTGTCCAACCTCTTGGTGGTGCTCTGCGGGGACCGGGCGCCGCAGCCCGTGCTGAACACGGGGACCCTTTACCAGTGACCGAACCTTCCGAGCCCTCCGAGGCGAAGCGCCGGCCGCAGCAGCGCAAGCAGGTGCTGCTGCGGCTGGACCCTGCGGTGTACGAGGCTGTTGCCCGGTGGGCCGGTGATGAACTGCGGTCCGCCAATGCGCAGATCGAGTTTCTGCTGCGGCGAGCTCTGGCGGAGGCGGGTCGGTTGCCCGGTGAGGCCGGGCCGCTGCCCCGTCGCGGCCGCCCGCCCGCGCCACCTCAATGACAGAACCGTGACAATCGGCCCCCACCTGCGGATCCACACCCCCCGCCATGATCTACACACGGTGCGTATACACACCGCGTATACCCCGTGTGTAGAGTGCTCGGCATGTCCATCGGTCACACCCTTCTGGGGCTCCTGGAGTCCGGCCCGCGTCACGGTTACGACCTGAAGCGGGCCTTCGACGAGAAGTTCGGTCACGACCGGCCGCTGCACTACGGCCAGGTCTACTCGACGATGTCCCGACTGCTGAAGAACGGTCTCGTCGAGGTCGACGGGATCGAGGCGGGCGGCGGTCCCGAGCGCAAGCGGTACGCGATCACCGACGCCGGGGTCACCGACGTACAGAAGTGGCTCGCTACGCCGGAGAAGCCCGAGCCGTATCTACAGTCGGCCCTCTACACCAAGGTCGTCCTCGCGCTGCTCACCCACCGCAACGCGGGCGAGATCCTCGACGTGCAGCGCTCCGAGCATCTGCGCAGCATGCGCATCCTGACCGACCGCAAGCGCAAGGGCGATCTCGCGGACCAGCTGATCTGCGACCACGCCCTCTTCCATCTGGAGGCCGACCTGCGGTGGCTGGAGCTCACCGCCGCGCGCCTCGACAAACTCGCCGAGGTGGTGGCCAAGTGACGACACATCCCGCCGGTTCCCTGCTCGCGGCCCATGAGCTGCGCAAGGCCTACGGGCCGACCACCGCGCTGGACGGCGCGGAGTTCTCCATCCATCCCGGTGAGGTCGTCGCCGTGATGGGGCCCTCCGGGTCCGGGAAGTCGACGCTGCTGCACTGTCTCGCCGGGATCGTGCCGCCCGACTCGGGCTCGATCATGTACGGCGGGCAGGAGATGGCGACGATGAGCGACGCCCAGCGCAGCGCGCTGCGCCGCTCGGAGTTCGGGTTCGTCTTCCAGTTCGGGCAGTTGGTGCCGGAGCTGACCTGCGTCGAGAACGTCGCCCTGCCGCTGCGGCTGAACGGCACGCACCGCAAGGAGGCCGAGCGCACCGCGCTCGCCTGGATGCAGCGGCTGGAGGTCGACGACCTCGCGAAGAAGCGGCCCGGTGAGGTCTCCGGCGGACAGGGGCAGCGCGTCGCCGTGGCCCGCTCGCTGGTCACCAGCCCGCGGGTGCTGTTCGCCGACGAGCCGACCGGCGCGCTCGACTCGCTCAACGGCGAGCGCGTGATGGAGCTGCTGACCGAGGCGGCCCGGTCCACCAACGCCGCTGTCGTGCTGGTCACGCACGAGGCCCGGGTGGCCGCCTACTCGGACCGCGAGATCGTCGTACGGGACGGCAAGTCCAGGGACATGGAGCGCACCGTATGAACTCGCGTCAGTGGGCGGCCGATCTGGCCATGGGGGTGCGGTTCGCCTTCGGCGGCGGGCGTGAGGGCTGGGTACGGGCCGTGCTGACGGCCGTCGGCGTCGGGCTCGGGGTGGCTCTGCTGCTGCTCACGACCGCACTGCCGAACGCGCTGTCCGAGCGGGACGCGCGCGGCAACGCCCGGATGGACTTCACGTACAGCGGCAAGCAGTTGGCGAAGGCGGACAACACCGTCATCGTCGCCGACACGGACACCACGTTCCGCAGCAAGGACGTCCGCGGCCGGCTGCTGGAGCCCGAGGGTGCCAAGGCTCCGCTGCCGCCGGGGGTCGCGAAGTTCCCCGCGGTGGGCGACATGGTCGTCTCCCCCGCGCTGGACAAGTTCCTGAAGTCCGACTCCGGGAAGCTGCTGCGCGAGCGGCTGCCCTACCGGATCACCGGCACCATCGCGGACCGAGGGCTCATCGGGCCCGCCGAACTCGCCTACTACGCGGGCGGGAAGGGACTGGAAGGGCGTCAGTCCGGGGGCACCGTCGAGCGCATCAACTACTACGGGCCCTCGCCGGGCAGCCAGCCGGACGAGCTGGACCCGGTGCTGCTCCTGCTGATCCTGATCGTGTTCGTCGTGCTGCTGCTGCCGGTCGCCGTGTTCATCGCGGCAGCCGTGCGCTTCGGCGGCGAGCGCCGGGACCGGCGGCTCGCGGCCCTGCGTCTGGTCGGTGCGGACGGGCGGATGGCACGCCGGATCGCGGGCGGCGAGGCGCTCGCGGGGGCGCTCCTCGGGCTCGTCTTCGGCACCGGATTCTTCCTGGCCGGGCGGCAGTTGGCGTCTCTCATCGACGTGCGGGACATCAGCCTGTACCCCAGCGACCTCAACCCGTCGCCCGCGCTCGCCCTGCTCGTCGCCGTCGCCGTACCGGCCGCGGCCGTGCTGGTGACGCTGTTGGCGCTGCGCGGGGTCGTCATCGAACCGCTCGGCGTGGTCCGCAAGGCGAAGCCGCCGCGGCGCCGGCTGTGGTGGCGGCTGCTGCTGCCGCTGGCCGGCCTCGCGATGCTCTACCCGATGACCGGCAAGGGCGACTCCAACGGCAACTTCAACCAGTGGCTGGTTATCGGCGGCACGGTCCTGCTGCTCGTCGGTGTCACCGCGCTGCTGCCCTGGGTCGTCGAGGCCACCGTGGCCCGGCTGAACTCCGGCTCGGTGTCCTGGCAACTCGCCGTCCGCAGGCTCCAGTTGAGCAGCGGTGCGGCCGCCCGGATGGTCAACGGCATCGCGGTCGCGGTGGCCGGGGCGATCGCCCTTCAGATGCTGTTCTCCGGCGTCCAGGGCGACTACACCAAGCCGACCGGCAACGACCTGAACCGGGCCCAGATGGAGGTCTCCGTCGGCAGCGGCACCTCGCTGGCCGACGCCGACCGGAACATCGCGGGGACCAAGGGCGTGAGCGGTACGTCGGCCGTCTCGCAGACCACGGTCGGCGACCGGGCGAAGAACCCGGACGACGAGCTGGGAGTGGCCGTCGGCAGCTGCGCCCAACTGCGTGAGGTGGCCCGCCTGACGGCCTGCCGCGACGGTGACGTCTTCCGGATCACCAGCAGCGACAGCGGGACCGCCGCCATGACGAAGCGGCTGTCCAGCGCCGGCCGAACGGTGTACTTCGACCCGTCGTACGACGAGATGCCGAGCGCACCGGGTGCCTGGAAGGTACCGGCCGGAGTGAAGACGGCGACCCCGCGCGAGGACCCGACCGGCTACGCCCGCGACGGGCTGCTGATCACCTCGGGCGCGCTGCCCGCGAGCGCGGTGAAGGGCCTGGACCAGAGGGTGTTCGTCTCGCTGGACCAGTCGGTGCCGGACGCGAGCGACTACGTACGGAACACCGTCGCGACGATGGACCCGCTGGCGGACGTGTTCACCCTGGCGAGCAACGACGTGTCGCCGCAGTTCCGTTCGATCCGCACCGGGCTGTTCGTCGGTGCCACCTGTGTGCTGCTCCTCATCGGGGCGAGTCTGCTGGTGTCGCAGCTGGAGCAGTTGCGGGAGCGCAAGAAGCTGCTGTCGTCGCTGGTCGCCTTCGGCACCCGGCGGCGCACGCTGAGCCTGTCGGTGCTGTGGCAGACGGCGATCCCGATCGGGCTCGGCCTGGTGCTGGCCACGGTGGTGGGGCTGACGCTGGGCGCGGTGCTGCTGAAGATGAGCGCCACCGCGGTGCGCATCGACTGGGCCAGTGTGCTGGCGATGTCCGGCATCGGCGCGGGGGTGGTCCTGGCGGTGACCCTGCTGAGCCTGCCGCCGCTGCTGCGGATGATGCGGCCGGACGGGCTGCGCACGGAGTAGTCCGCCCGCAGCCGTCCGCTCGTCTCACCGGCGTCTCAGAGTCCGTACTCCCGCACCACGCGCCGGACTTGGGCGAAGAGCATGCCCACGTTCACGGACTTGCGGCAGACGACCACCGCGACGACGTCCTGTTGCTCGGTCATCCGGACGAACAGATGGGTGAGGTTCTCGCTGTTGACGAGGATCTCCTGGAAGTAGTGGTGGTCACTGGTGATCCCGCGGCGTTCCTTGAAGACGTCCTCGATCATCGCGACCGTCCGGCCCTGGAACAGGTCGAGGGTCGCACCCGCCAGCAGGTCGAGGACCTCTGGCGGGTGGTTGTCGATGGTCTCGTACGACAGCAGCATGCCGGTGGACATGTCGACCACACCCGAGGCCACACAGTCGGGGGCATCGGTGCGGAGGGTTTTGACCAGGCCCATCACCTGGTCGGAGAATCCTGGAGTCATACGTTTTGTCGCCATCCCTTCACACTCCTTCTGACGCCTTCTCAGTGAGGATCGACTCGATGCGGTCGAGCGTCGGCCGGGCCGCGAGGTGCAGCCGGTCCACGTCCATCCCCTCGTCGCCGAGCACCACCATCAGCGCGGTGTCGCCGACGGCGTAGGTCGCGGCGCAGCCGTGACTGCCGTACGTCACCGTCTGGCGCAGCGTGCCGCGGTCGGTGGCCGCGGCGGTGCGCCGGGCCAGTCCCAGGCCGGCCGCGGCCAGCGCGGCGAGGGCCTCCGGGTCGATCGTGTCGGCGGTGTCGGCCGCGATGAGCAGCCCGTCGGCCGCCGTGAGCGCGGTGTCGGTGATGCCGGTCACCTGTTCCCGCAAGGTGCGCATTTCCAATGTCAGGGCTTTGTGATCCACTTACTCAACTCCCCTAAAAACTGATCGCATTGTGTCCATGGTGTTCATTTCGGGGTTCCGTTCCGCAGCCGGAAGAACCCTTTCCAACCCGCCCCGCTCTTTTCGGGGACGAGAGTTTCGGTGATGCCGCTGGCGCCCGGATTCCGCCGGGGCAGAGTGGTGGGCGCGGTGAACTGCGATGGCGCGGGCGCCGGTTCACGACGGCGTACGACAGGCGCCTCGGGCGGCAGCCGGACCGCGATCGGCACGGGTGCGTCCGCGCACTCCAGCAGCCCCTCGGCGAGCATCCGCGCGACCTCGGCGGTGACGGTGTAGACCGCCCGCCCGGTACGGAACGAGAGATCGCGAGCGGTACGGCGGCCGTCGACCTGGGCGAGCAACTCCCGTTGCAGCACCCCGAGTCCGGCCTCGTCGAGGACGCGGGCCGGGGGCCGCGGACGTTCCCGGTCGGGGCGTACGGGATACGGCAGCGCGGCGATCGCGGCGGCTTTCCGGGCCGCGTCCTGGAGCAGCCTGGCCGACGGCTCGCCGAGCGAGACCGGGGCGAACGGCCGCTCTTCCGGGGCGAGTTCGCAGTCGTCGACGTCTCCGGCGACGACCGCGAAGGCCGCGTCGTGGAGGGCCAGCACACACACGATCCGCAACTGGGCGGCGCCCGCGTACCCGTGGGCGACCAGCCCGTCCAGCGGCCAGCGCGTGCCGCCCGACTCCCGTACCAGATCGGCCCATTGCTCGCCGCCGATCCGGCCGGAGCGCAGCAGCAGCGCCTCGGGTCCTGGAGCACCGGGACTCTCCACGGCGACGACGAGTCCGCGGCGCAGATGGAAGGTGCCGCCGGGTCTGCCGGACACCCGCAGTCCTCCGGTGAACTCCTCGCGCCCACAGGTCGCGAGAGCCCGCGCGAGCAGGTCGTGACCGGCCCGGCCGAGGGAATCCCGAATGCCCGACATCACTCCCCTAGGCTTTTCGTACACGCAACTGACGTGTAGCGCTGAGGGGTGAAGGTGTATCAGTCGGCGCGCATATTCCGGACGGCTTTCTTCCTACCTGCCTGCGGGTGACGGAAGTTGAGAATTCCCGCCGTTCGATTTCCTTTGTCCGACGCTCATTTGACCGAACGGGGGCGGGTCAGTGGCCGGTCGGTGCGGGGCGGTCACCGCCGCCCAACACCCGTACCGGCAGCGGTCGCAGCGCCTCGCGCAGGGCGGCGGCCAGCTCCTGGTACTCGGCACGGCGGGCCGCGCCGGTGCGCATCGCGAGGGCGATCCGGCGGGTCGGGGCGGGCTCGGTGAAGTAGCCGGTGAGGAGTCGGTCGCTGCGGGTCGTCTCGACGCGCACGGCGGTACGCGGCAGCAGCGTGACCCCGAGCCCGCCGGCGACCAGCTGCACCAGCGTGGACAGCCCGGCCGCGGTCGTGGTCACCGGAGCGTCCGCCCGCCCCGCCTCCCGGCAGATGTCGAGCGCCTGGTCGCGCAGGCAGTGCCCCTCGTCGAGCAGCAGCAGGTTCAGCTCACGCAGTGCCTCGCGCGGGATGCCGGACCGGCCTCCGAGGGGATGGTCAAGCGGGGTGACGAGCACGAAGTCCTCGTCGAACAGCGGGAGTTCGACCACGCCGGGCACCCCCAGCGGCACGGCGAGCAGCAGCAGGTCGAGGCGCCCGGTGGTCAGCCCTTCCAACAGGTTCGCGGTCTGCTCCTCGTGCACCTGGAGGTCGAGGTCCGGGTACCGGTCGTGCACCAGCCGCAGCACGGTCGGCAGCAGATACGGCGCGACGGTCGGGATGACCCCGAGCCGCAGCGCCCCGGTGAACGGCGCCCGCACCGCCTCCGCCTCCTCCAGCAGCGCCACGACCTCCTCCAGCACCGCCTTCGCCCGTACGGCCAGCCGCTCACCGGCGGGCGAGAGCAGCACCTTGCGGGTCGTGCGCTCCAGGAGGGTGACCCCGAGGGTCTCCTCCAGCGCGGCGACGGCACCGGAGAGGGCGGGCTGGCTCATGCCGATCGCGGCGGCGGCGTCCCGGAAGTGGAGGTGCTCGGCGACCGCGGAGAAGGCCCGCAGCTGCGCCAGGCTGGGCTGGCGCCTCTTACTCGTATTACTAACGGTCACTGATAACCGCCTCCGATCAACACGACCCAGTGTAGCTATTTCCACAATCAATGCACGTTGTGCCAGGATCGGGGCCGACCAAACCACGAGAAGCACCCATTCCGCTTGGGTGCTTCTCCGCTGCAAGGAGTGCCTGTGCTCACTGTCGGTGACAAGTTCCCGTCGTTCGATCTGACCGCCTGTGTCTCGCTGGAGAAGGGCAAGGAGTTCGAGCAGATCGACCACAAGACCTACGAGGGCAAGTGGAAGATCGTCTTCGCGTGGCCCAAGGACTTCACCTTCGTGTGCCCCACCGAGATCGCCGCCTTCGGCAGGCTGAACGACGAGTTCGCCGACCGTGACGCCCAGGTGCTCGGCTTCTCCGGCGACTCCGAGTTCGTCCACCACGCCTGGCGCAAGGACCACGACGACCTGCGCGACCTGCCGTTCCCGATGCTGGCGGACTCCAGGCACGAGCTGATGCGCGACCTCGGCATCGAGGGCGAGGACGGCTTCGCCAAGCGCGCGGTGTTCATCGTGGACCAGAACAACGAGATCCAGTTCTCCATGGTGACCGCGGGCTCGGTCGGCCGTAACCCGAAGGAGGTCCTCCGGGTGCTCGACGCGCTCCAGACCGACGAGCTCTGCCCGTGCAACTGGACCAAGGGCGACGACACGCTCGACGCGGGCGCGCTGCTGGCCGGGGAGTGACCTGAGATGTCACTGGACACCCTGAAGTCCGCCATACCGGACTACGCCAAGGACCTGAAGCTCAACCTCGGTTCGGTCATCGGCAACTCCGACCTGCCGGCCCAGCAGCTGTGGGGCACGGTCCTCGCGACGGCGATCGCCTCCCGGTCGCCGCTCGTGCTGCGGGAGTTGGCGCCCGAGGCGAAGGCCAACCTGTCGCCGGAGGCGTACAGCGCGGCCAAGTCCGCCGCCGCGATCATGGCGATGAACAACGTCTTCTACCGGACGCGTCATCTCCTCTCCGACCACGAGTACGGCACCCTGCGCGCGGGGCTGCGGATGAACGTCATCGGCAACCCCGGGGTCGACAAGGTCGACTTCGAGTTGTGGTCGTTCGCGGTGTCGGCGATCAACGGGTGCGGGATGTGTCTCGACTCGCACGAGCAGGTGCTGCGCAAGGCAGGCGTTGAACGGGACGTGATCCAGGAGGCGTTCAAGATCGCGGCTGTGGTGGAGGCGGTGGGGGTTACGTTGGAGGCGGAGGCGGTTCTGGCTGAGTAGGTTCGGCTTTCCGCCCGGCTGCTGGG
>NZ_JBLTJC010000335.1:0-11506 GCF_048158785.1 Streptomyces colwelliae
GGCTGCAGCGGCAGATGTCTATAAGAGACAGGTGTCACGGATGTCGCCGGTGCGTGGGCGGGGGAACGGCGGGCGGTGTTCGGCGATGATCCGGCCCGGGCGGGCGGACATCACCAGGACGCGGTCACCCAGGACCAGTGCCTCCTCCAGGCTGTGCGTGATGAAGAGGGTGGTGGTGTGCAACGTCTGCGTGAGGTCGAGGAGTTCGTCCTGGAGGATCGTGCGGAGTTGCGCGTCCAGGGCGGCGAACGGCTCGTCCATCAGCAGGAGTTCGGGTTCTACGGCGAGTGCGCGGGCGATGGCCACGCGCTGGCGCATGCCGCCTGAGAGGGTCGCCGGGTAGGCGTGCGCGAAGTCGGCGAGGCCCAGACGGGTCAGCCACTCGGTGGCGCGGGCGTTCGCCTCGCGGTGCGGGACGCGTTGGATGTCCAGGCCGAAGCGGACGTTCGCCTTGACCGACTTCCAGTCGTAGATGCCGTAGTCCTGGAAGATCATGGCCGCCGGGCGCAGGCTTGACGTGCGGATCTCCAGGCTGCCTGTGGTGGGGCGCAATAGGCCCGCGGCTATGCGGAGGAGGGTGGATTTGCCGCAGCCGGACGGGCCCACCAGGCAGACGAACTCGCCGGGGGCGACGGTGAGTTCGAGGGGGCCGAGCGCGTCCACCTGGTGCGGGGTGCGGCCGAAGGTGCGGGTCAGTTGGGTGGCGTGGAGTTTTGGGTGCGGGTCTCCCACGGTTGCTCCTCGCGGAGTTCGGCACGGGTGGGGGGTGCCGCACGACGATATGACGGTGCGTCAGATTCAGGAAGGGTGCGCGCAGCAGGAAGAAGGGTGCGTGCAGCGCGAAGCCCCGGCGGCCGCGTTGTGCGGTGCCGGGGCTTGCGGGGTCTGCGACGGTCGTTACGCGCTCGCGCAGTTCGGGCACAGGCCGCGGTACGTCACCTCGACGTCCGAGACCGTGAAGCCGAAGCGCTCCGAGTCGGGGAGGTCGGCGAGCGGGTTGCCGCCCGGGTGGACGTCGCGGATCTGGCCGCACTGGGCGCAGACCAGGTGGTGGTGCGGGCTGTGCGCGTTCGGGTCGTAGCGCTTGGCCCGCTTGTCGGTGGAGACTTCGAGGACCTCGCCGAGCGAGACCAGCTCGCCCAGCGTGTTGTAGACCGTCGCCCGGGAGATCTCGGGGAGCTTGGCCACGGCGCGGGAGTGGACCTCGTCGGCGGTCAGGTGGACGTGGTCGCCGTCGAGCACTTCGGCCACGACGCGCCGCTGTGCGGTCATCCGCCATCCGCGTCCGCGCAGCCGCTCCAGAAGGTCACTCATGCTCGTCAGCCTAACAGCAGGATGACCAGTTTCCGAATAGGTGTGACTTTGGAGGGCTGCTGGACTTGGACTTAGTCCAATCGCTTGGTCGGGTCGCCTCAGGTCGCCTCGGGCTACCCCGGGTCGGCCGTCAGGCCGGTACCTGCTGCCGCGCCGGCGCCCAGCAGCGGATGATGTCGCGGACCGAGACGATGCCGGCGGGCTCGGCGCGGTCCAGGACGATGAGGTGGCGGAAGCCGCCGTGGGCCATCGCGCTGGCCGCGTCCTCCAGGGTCCAGGCCGGGGTGGCGAAGACGACGTCGGTGGTGGTGTGGGCGTGGGCGCGCTCGGTGTCCGGGTTCTGGCCCCGGCCGAGGGAGTTGAGGATGTCGCGTTCGGTGAGGATGCCGATGCCGCCGGCGTCCGGGTCGAGGACCACGGCCGCGCCGATGTGGCGCGAGGACATCAGGGCGGCTGCCTGGCGGAGGGTGTGGTCGGGGCCGATGGTGAGGACCACCGTGCTCATGGCGTCGCGGACCAGCATGGATTGCGGCGAAGGGTGCGGGTGCGGCATGGGATGAGGTCACCTCCTGGGGAATCCGTGTCGCTTCGCGGACCCCGGTCCGTCGCTTGCCGGCCGTGGGTCCGCTAGTTACCGGATTCACAAGTTCACAAGTGGGGGCGCTCTCAGAGTCGCAGGTAAAGCACGGGTCAACAAGGGGGCGTGCGTGGCCGGTTGGGGGCGTGTGCGGGCGTCTTGTGGTGGTCAGTAACGCTGGTTGAGATACCCCAGGAACTCGTCGTGCAGGATGCCGTTCGACGCGGCCGCGTTGCCGCTGTGCGGGCCCGGGTGGCCGTCGAGGCCTGTGAAGGTGCCGCCGGCCTCCGTGACGATGATCGCGGTGGCCGCCATGTCCCAGAGGGAGAGTTCGGGTTCGGCGCAGATGTCCACCGCGCCCTCGGCGACCATCATGTAGGGCCAGAAGTCGCCGTACGCGCGCGTGCGCCACACCTCGCGGGTCAGGTCGAGGAAGCCGCCCAGGCGGCCCTGGTCCTCCCAGCCGGTGAGCGAGGAGTACGCGAAGGAGGCGTCCGTCAGCTTCGAGACCTGGGAGACGCGCAGCCGGGACGCGGAGGACAGGCTGCGGCCCGTGTAGGCGCCGTGGCCCTTCGCGGCCCACCAGCGGCGGCCCAGCGCCGGTGCGGAGACCAGGCCGACGACGGGCTGGAAGCCGCCCTCCGCCGCCTCCATCAGGGAGATCAGCGTGGCCCAGACCGGGACGCCGCGTACGTAGTTCTTGGTGCCGTCGATCGGGTCGATCACCCAGCGGCGCGGGCCGGTGCCCTCGCTGCCGTACTCCTCGCCGATGACCGCGTCGCGCGGGCGGGCGCGCTGTAGGTGGCCGCGGATCAGTTCCTCGGCGGCCTTGTCGGCCTCGGTGACCGGAGTCATGTCCGGCTTGGTCTCGACCTTGAGATCGAGCGCCTTGAACCGCGCGGTCGTCGCGGCGTCGGCGGCGTCCGCGAGGACGTGGGCGAGGCGCAGGTCATCGTGATAGTCGGCCATGCGTGAACCGTATCTTCAGGGGTCGCGCCGGGGCTACAGGGTCCGGTGGGCGAAACGGGAGGTCGGGGATCACCGGCCGGGGCCCTCAGGGCGCGCCGCGGCCGGCTCCCGCCCGGCACCGGTCCCCGGACCGCGGCCCAACTCCCGCGCGCAATGGCCGAAGTGCGCCCCCCGGCACCGCCGCGAACCCTTGACAGTGCTCCCGCGCGCGTCAAATCTGGGCGCAGAGCCGCTCGTCCCCGGGAGGCGAATGATGCCTGCAGCGCGGGAGTCCCTGCTGGACGCCGCCTATACGGCGCTGGCCCGCCGGTCGTGGTCCACCGTACGGATGGTGGACGTGGCCGCCGCCGCCGGAGTGTCCCGGCAGACGCTGTACAACGAGTTCGGGAGCAAGGAGGGGCTCGCACGGGCGCTGGTCAGACGGGAGGCCGACGGGTATCTCGTCGGTGTCGAGCGGGCGCTCGGGAGTCACAGCGACGCCCGCGAGCGGCTGACCGCGACCGCCGAGTGGACCACGTCGGCGGCCCGCGAGAACGCGCTGGTACGAGCGATGCTCACCGGCTGCTGGAGCGAACGGCTGCCCTCGCCGACCCTGTCCGGTGTGCCGTCCTCCTCCGCCGTACCGGCACAGCGCCGGGCCGACGGGCCGCTGCCCTCACCCGGTGACTTCGTGGCCGTCGTCCGTGACCGCGCCGTAGCGGCGCTCGCCGGCCCCGGCGCGGCCAGGCCGGACACCGCCGATCTGGCCCGCTCCTGCGAACTCGTCGTCCGGCTCGCCCTGTCCTGTGTGGCGGCGCCGCCGGGGGAGGGGGGCGTGGGCGAACTGGTACGCAGTGCGCTGGGCCCGGCCAAATAGAGCCCAGCCAAATAAAGCCCAGCGAAATGAATCAGTGCGCGGAGCCCGACAGCTGGAGGCCGATCACGCCGACGATGACGAGGCTGATCGACACGAGCTTCAGCGTCGACACCAGGTCGCCGAGGAAGACCATGCCGTAGATCGCGGTGCCGGCCGCGCCGATGCCGGTCCACACGGCGTAGGCGGGGCCCACGTCGAGCTTCTTCAGGGAGAGGGTGAGCAGGCCGAAGCTGCCCAGGGCGAAGGTGCAGAAGGCGACGGTCGGCCACAGGCGCGTGAAGCCGTGGGACAGCTTCAGGCACACGGCGAACCCGGTCTCCAGAATTCCGGCCACGACAACCAGCAGCCACGCCATGTGCTGTCCTCCCGTTTGTCCGGCTCGGTGCGATTATGCACTTACCGAACTTGAGTCCCCACAAACACGCGGTGGTCAGACGGTGATCAGTCGCCCTCGGTTCGCTCACGGGTGGCCAGCAGCCGCCGTAGCGAATAGAGCCGCTGCGGGTCCGCGTGGCCGTCGGCCACCCACTGGTCCAGCGCGCAGTCCGGCTCGTCGTGACTGCACGCGCGCGGGCAGTTCTCGGTGCCGGGCTCCAGGTCGGGGAAGGCCTTGATCACCCGGGACGGGTCCACGTGGTGCAGGCCGAAGGAACGGACACCCGGGGTGTCGACGACCCAGCCGGAGTCGTCCGGCAGCGGGATCGCGCGTGCCGAGGTCGTGGTGTGCCGGCCGCGGCCGGTGACGGCGTTGACGATGCCGGTGCTGCGCCGCCGCTCCAGCGAGACCAGCGCGTTCACGAGGGTCGTCTTGCCGACACCGGAGTGGCCGACGAACGCCGTGATCTTGCCGTCGAGCTGCTTGCGGACCCGCTCCACCGCGGTGCCGTTCTCCAGCTCCTCCCGGCTCGTGACGACGTAGGGGACGCCCAACGCGCCGTACATCTCCAGGAGTTGGTCGGGTGGGGCCAGGTCCGACTTGGTGAGGACGAGGAGTGGGTCGAGGCCGCCGTCGTAGGCCGCTACCAGGCAGCGGTCGATCAGGCGGGGGCGTGGCTCGGGGTCGGCGAGGGCGGTGACGATGGCGAGCTGGTCGGCGTTGGCGACGACCACGCGCTCGTACGGGTCGTCGTCGTCGGCCGTGCGGCGCAGCACCGAGGTGCGCGGCTCGATGCGGATGATGCGGGCGAGGGTGTCCTTGTCGCCGGACAGGTCCCCGATGATGCCGACCCGGTCACCGACCACCGCCGCCTTCCGGCCCAGTTCGCGGGCCTTGACCGCCATCACGACCCGGTCCTCGACCAGACAGGTCAGCCGGCCCCGGTCGACGGTGAGGACCATGCCCTCGACCGCTTCCTCGTGCTTGGGGCGGATGTTCGTGCGCGGCCGGTTGCCCTTGCGGTTCGGGCGCTGGCGGATGTCGTCCTCGTCGGTGTTCTTGCCGTAGCGACGCATGGCGTGTGTCCCCTACGCCCCATCGCTCCCGAGCATCCCGGTCCACAGGTCGGGGAAGTCCGGAAGGGTTTTCGCCGTCGTCGCCACGTTCTCGATCTGCACGCCCTCGACCGCGAGGCCGATGACCGCGCCCGCGGTGGCCATGCGGTGGTCCTCGTACGTGTGGAAGATTCCGCCGTGCAGCCGGCGCGGGCGGATGTGCAGACCGTCGGCGGTCTCGGTCACATCGCCGCCCAGCTCGTTGATCTCCTTGGTGAGCGCGGCGAGCCGGTCCGTCTCGTGCAGGCGCAGGTGGGAGACACCCCGCAGGGTCGAGGGGGAGTCGGCGAGGGCGGCCACGGCCGCGATACCCGGGGTCAGTTCGCCGACCTCGCCCAGGTCCACGTCGATGCCGTGGATCGCACCCGAACCGGTGAACTCCAGCCCGTACTCGGTGAGTTCGCAGGAACCACCCATCTCGGTGAAGATCTCCCGCAGCCGGTCGCCGGGCTGGGTGGTGCGCGCCGGCCAGTCCGGTACGACGACCTTGCCGCCGGCGACGAGCGCCGCCGCGAGGAACGGCTGGGCGTTCGACAGATCCGGCTCGACCGTCAGGTCCCGGCCGAGCAGCGCGCCCGGGGTCACCCGCCAGACGTCGGGCTCGCCGCCCGACTCCGGGGTGTCCACCTGGGCGCCGACCGCGCGCAGCATGTCGACCGTCATGCGGATGTGCGGCATCGAAGGGAGCGAGGAGCCGATGTGCCGGACCTCGACACCCTGGTTGAAGCGCGGTCCGGAGAGCAGCAGGGCGCTCACGAACTGCGACGACGAGGACGCGTCGATCTCCACCGGGCCGCCGTCCAGCGCGCCCCCGCCGTGCACCGTCAGCGGCAGCGCGCCCCGGCCGTCGTCGTCGATCCGGGCACCGAGGACGCGCAGGGCGTCGATCACTCCGTGCAGGGGGCGTTCGTACGACCGCGGGTCACCGTCGAAGCGGATGGGGCCGTCGGCCAGAGCGGCGACCGGCGGCAGGAAGCGCATCACGGTGCCGGCGTTGCCGACGTCGACCGTGGCCGGGCCGTGCAGGCCCGAGGGGATGACTCGCCAGAACTCTCCGGAGCCCTTTTCTGTGCCTACGCCTTCCTCGATGCCTACGCCCATTGCGCGGAGGGCGCCAGCCATCAGGAGGGTGTCTCGGGAGCGGAGGGGGCGGCGCAGCCAGCCCGGTTCGCTGGCGAGGGCGGCGAGGACGAGGGCGCGGTTGGTTACCGACTTGGACCCGGGGACGTGGACCGTCGCGTCGACGGCTCCGCGGGCGTGCGGGGCGGGCCAGAGGGCGGTTTGTGCGTCGTTCGGGGCCATGGGCCCACTGTATAAGTAGGCCGTCTGTCGAGTGCCGCGCCGTCGTGGCTGGTCGCGCCCGCGCGGCGGAGCCGCAATTAGATACAGCCCCGCGCCCCTGGTGACTGCCCCTTCGGGGCTAGTCACCATTCCAACAACCATCGTCCCCCGCCTATCAGTGAGCACAGGGAGACGAGGTGGAAGAGGAACAGCCACAAGCCCGCTGGCACGTGGGTCAGTCGCGCCAACTGGTCCGCGTCCGAGTCGCCCGCGCCGCCCCTCGACCTCTTCGCCTGGAGCTCGAACGCCGGGCGGACTCCCCCCAGCAACAAGAACCACACCACCGCGTACGCGAACGCCGCCTGCACCTGGGGGCCCGTCAGCCAGGACACGAGCAGGAAGGCCGCGCCGCTGAGGATGACCGTGAGGGCGCCGTAGGCGTTGCGGATCATCACCAGCATGGCTATCAGGAGGAGGGTCGACAGCCACAGGAGGAGGGTGATGTGGCCGGCGCCCAGGAGGGCCGCGCCGCCCAGGCCCAGGAGCGGGGGAGCGGTGTAGCCGGCGGCCGCCGTGAGGATCATGCCGAGGCCGTGCGGCTTGCCCCGGCTGACCGTGAGGCCGCTGGTGTCGGAGTGGAGGCGGATGCCGGTGAGGGTGCGGCCGGTGAGCAGGGCCACCAGGCCGTGGCCGCCCTCGTGCGCGATGGTGATGGCATTGCGGGAGAGGCGCCACACGCCGTGCGGGACGACCACGGCCAGAGCGGCGACCATGGTGGCGATCACCACCCACAGATCCGGGTCGGGCTGGCTGCCGAAGACCTCGTCCCAGAGGGCGGGTATCGAGGTGATTGCGGTGCTGTCCATTGGTGGCGGAGGCTCCCGTGGGTGTCGTCGAATCTGGCAGTCTGGCACGTATGTGCGGACGGTATGCAGCGAGTCGTGGGCCCGAGGATCTCGCAGGAGTCTTTGAGATCGAGAAGTGGGAGCCCGAGGAGGTTCTGGCCCCCGACTACAACGTGGCCCCGACCAAAGAGGTCTATGCAGTCCTCGACCGTCCACTTAAGGACGCGGACAGCCCTGAGCCGGTTCGCCAGCTGCGCAAGCTCAAGTGGGGGCTCGTGCCGAGCTGGTCGAAGACCCCCGAGGGCGGGGCGCGGATGATCAACGCCCGCGCGGAGACCGTGCACGAGAAGCCGTCGTACCGTCGCGCCTTCTCGACCCGGCGCTGCATCATCCCCGCCGACGGCTACTACGAGTGGGTCACCGCCAAGGACGAGCGGGAGCTGGAGGTCGAGGGCAAGAAGAAGCGGCAGCGCAAGCAGCCGTACTTCGTGCTGCCCGCCGACGGGTCGGTGTTCGCGATGGCCGGGCTGTACGAGTTCTGGCGGGACCGGACCCTGCCCGACGACCATCCGCTGGCCTGGTGGGTCACCTGTTCGGTGATCACGACCGAGGCGGAGACGACCCCGCTGGCGGTGCCCCCGGCCGAGGGGCCGCACGCGCTGGCCGACATCCATCCCCGGATGCCGCTGATGCTCACCCCGGACCGCTGGGACTCCTGGCTCGACCCCTCCCGCACCGACCCGGACGACCTGCGCGAGCTGCTCGCCCCGCCGCCCGCCGGGCTGATGCGCGCCTACCCGGTCTCCACGGCCGTGAGCAACGTCCGCAACAACGGGCCGGAGCTGCTGAAGGAGCTGGAGGGGCCCGAGGAGGGCACACTCTTCTAGCGTGAGCCAGATCATTTCCAGCGAGATCATCGAGACCGACGCGGGGACCGCCCGCGTCACCTGGCACCCGGCCAGGAAGGCGCGGCTCGTCCTCGCCGTCAGCCATGGCGCCGGCGGTGGCATCGAGGCACGGGATCTCCAGGCCCTCGCCGCCGTACTCCCCGCGCACGGTGTGACCGTCGCGCTGGTCGAGCAGCCGTGGCGGGTCGCCGGGAAGAAGGTGGCGCCCGCGCCCAAGACGCTCGACGTGGGGTGGCGGGGGATCTGGACGGCGGTCGCGAAGCCCGGCCTGCCGGTGATCTCCGGGGGCCGTAGCGCGGGAGCACGCGTGGCCTGTCGTACGGCTACGGAGCTGGGCGCGGCCGCCGTCCTCGCCCTGAGTTTCCCGCTGCATCCGCCGGGCAGGCCCGAGAAGTCGCGGGCCGGCGAACTGCTCGGCGCCGGGGTGCCCACGCTCGTCGTGCAGGGCGGGAACGACCCCTTCGGGAAACCGGCGGAGTTCCCGAACGGCGACTTCGAACTGGTCGAGGTGCCGTACGGCGATCATGGCTTCGCCGTGCCCAAGCGGGCGGAGATCGGGCAGGACGAGGCGCTGGAGATCATCACGGGGCGCGTGGTGGAGTGGACTCGAACACTCGGGTAAAGGGCGGGAATGCCGGGGCCCCTACCACTGTTGTGGCGAACACAGAGAGTCGTAGAAAGGAAGTCCGCCGCATGGGTTCGACCTTCTGCCCGGCCCGTAGCAGCCGCTCCGACCTGGACTGGTCGGTGCTGCACGCGACCAAGGCCACCCCTATTGGGGCGGCGGGCGGACCGGATCGTCGTCTATCCTCCGATTCTGGTGGCATCGGCTTCGGTGCTGCCCGGAATCTTGAGGAGGTGGGTCCGGTTCCCGGTACCGACGCAGGGACCGAACACGGCCAGGCGGAGCAGCCCGAGGGCCAGGGCACGAGCGAGGTCACACCGGAATCGACCTCGGAGCGCAGCGCGCGCTTCGAGCGGGACGCGCTCGAATTCCTCGACCAGATGTACTCGGCCGCGCTGCGCATGACGCGAAACCCGGCCGACGCCGAGGACCTGGTGCAGGAGACGTACGCGAAGGCGTACGCGTCCTTCCACCAGTTCCGCGAGGGCACCAACCTCAAGGCGTGGCTGTACCGGATTCTCACCAACACGTTCATCAACTCGTACCGCAAGAAGCAGCGTGAACCCCAGCGCTCCGCGGCCGAGGAGATCGAGGACTGGCAGCTCGCGCGTGCCGAGTCGCACATGTCGACCGGTCTGCGCTCCGCCGAGTCGCAGGCGCTCGACCACCTGCCCGACTCGGACGTGAAGGAAGCGCTCCAGGCGATCCCCGAGGAATTCCGCATCGCCGTCTATCTCGCGGACGTCGAGGGCTTTGCGTACAAGGAGATCGCGGACATCATGGGGACACCCATCGGTACGGTGATGTCCCGGCTGCACCGGGGCCGTCGTCAACTGCGCGGCATGCTCGAGGACTACGCGCGTGACCGCGGACTGGTCCCGGCCGGTGCCGGAGAGTCGAACGAAGCGAAAGGCTCGGGCTCATGAGCTGCGGAGAGCCGCACGAAACGGACTGCAGTGAGGTCCTCGACCATCTCTACGAGTTCCTCGACAGCGAGATGCCGGACGTCGACCGCGCCAAGTTCAAGCAGCACTTCACGGAGTGCTCGCCGTGCCTGGAGAAGTACGGGCTCGAAGAGGCCGTGAAGAAGCTGGTCAAGCGCTGCTGCGGGCAGGACGACGTGCCGACCGACCTGCGGGCCAAGGTCCTGGGGCGGCTCGACCTGATCCGTTCCGGGCAGGCCGTGCCCGAGCACGACCTGACGGCCGCCCCACAGGAGTCCTGATCTCCTGACGATGTCCTCGGTGTCCTGAACGGGCGATCGTCACTCGAACGTGCTAATCCGCGGGTGATACGCCCGCAGCTCTCCCCCGACCGCCCTAGGCTCCTCGGCCTGGACAGGCATGGTCGGGGGGAGGGCGTCAGCCATGGAGGCGACACCGGCACGGGCACGTGCGTACGTCGTCTGTGTCGTCGCCGGTGCCCTGTGGTGCCTGCTTCCGCTCCCGGCCGTCCACGCACCCTGGTGGGCGGTCGCGCTGTTGGCCGCGCTGTACGCTGGCTGCGAGCAGGTCGCCCGGCGCCGCTTCGCGGGCACCTTCTACCCGGTCCTGCTAGCCGCGGCCTTTCTTCTCCCCCCGCCCGCCGCCGCGCTCGTACCGCTGCCGGGGGCGCTGTTCTCCCGTGTCGAGCAGGGCTCGCCCTGGCTGCGGCGCAGCTGGCGGGCCGCGCAGCTCGCGCTGGGCGTGTGGGCGGCGGCACGTGTGCACTGGGCGCTGGGCGGGCGGAACGCCGTCGTCGCGTCCGACTTCCCGTACGCGCTGGTGCCCGCGCTGGCCGCCGTCCTCGCCTTCTGTCTGGTCCTCACCGTGCTCGACGGCGGGATTCTCGCGCTGGCCGAGCGGATGCCCGTACGACGGGCCTGGCGGGGGCTGTTCCTACGGTCCCTGGCGCCCATCGGCGTGCACGGGCTCGCCGGGCTGATGATGGCCGTCCTGTGGCGCAGTCCCTACGGCCCTGTGGCCGCGCTGCTCGTGCTGCTGCCGATGGGGGTGTCCTGGTGGGTGTTCGCCCAGTACCACCAGGAGCGTGCCGCGCATCAGGCCACCATCCGTGCCCTCGTCCAGGCCGTCGACATCAAGGACGGGTACACCCGCGGGCACAGTGAGCGGGTCGGGCAGGCGTCGATGATGATCGCGCGGGAGCTGGGGATGGACGACTCGCGGGTGGAAGTGCTCCGCTTCGCCGGGATCCTGCACGACGTGGGGAAGCTGGGCGTTCCCACGCGGTTGCTGCGCAAGGACGGGCCGTTGACTCCCGAGGAGCGGCGGGTGATCGAACTGCATCCCGAGTACGGGCACGAGATGGTGCGGGGCATCGGTTTTCTGGGGGAGGCTCGTGCGGCGGTCCTGCACCACCATGAGCGGTTGGACGGGAGCGGGTATCCGTACGGGCTGTTGGGGAGTCAGATCCCGGAGTCCGCGCGGGTAGTCGCTGTCGCCGACGCCTTCGACGCGATGACGTCCACTCGGTCCTATCGTCGCGCTCGGCCGGTGTCTGTTGCGCTGGAGGAGTTGTCGCGCTGTGCCGGTACGCAGTTCGACCCCTTGATGGTCCGGGCGTTGGTGCGGGCGCTCGGGCGGTGCGGGTGGCATCCGGCGGTGACCGCTGACGAGGTCCAGTCGCCCATTGTCTTCCCAC
>NZ_JBLTJC010000336.1:0-11437 GCF_048158785.1 Streptomyces colwelliae
CGCAGGGGCGGGACGACGGTGGCGGCTGCGGTCGTCTCGGTGAGGCCGTAGCCCTCGTAGACGATGATTCCCGCGGCGGAGAAGAAGAGGTTGAGGTCGCGGTCGAGCGGGGAGCCGCCGCTGATCGCGTACCGCAGGCGGCCGCCGAGTTCCTTGCGGATACGGCGGTAGACCAGCAGGTCGTAGAGGGCCCATGCGGCGTAGAGGGCGGGGGTGGGGCCCTTGCCGGTGCCGAGGAACTTGTTCAGGTAGGCCTCGCCGAAGCGGACGGCGATGCGGTCGGCGCGGTCGAAGGAGGCGGCGCGGCCCATCTTCTCGGCGGTCGCGCGGCCGGCGTCGTGGATCTTCTCGAAGAGGTACGGGACGCCGACCAGGAACGTGGGCCTGAACTCCTTGAGCGCCGGGCGGAGTTCGTCGGGCTTGATGCTCGGGCAGTGGCCGATCTCGATGCGGGCCATCAGGCAGGCGATCTGGAGGGTGCGGCCCATGATGTGCGCGAGCGGGAGGAAGAGGAGCGTCGAGGCGACCTGGCCGGTGACCTCCGTGAAGAGGGGGTGCAGCAGCTCGACCATGTTGGCGGCCTCGGCGTGCAGGTTGGCGTGGGTGAGGACGCAGCCCTTGGGGCGGCCGGTGGTGCCGGAGGTGTAGCAGATCGTCGCGATCGTGTCGGGGGTGAGGGAGGCGCGGCGCTTGGTGATCTCGTCGTCGGACAACTCCTCGCCCAGGGTGGCGAGTTCGGCCATGGCTCCGGCGTCCAGCTGCCAGATGCGCGGGGGTTGGGGGTGGCGGGCCGTGCCGGTGGTGACCGTGTCGGTGTTCTCGGCGGTCTCCGTGACGACGAAACGGGCGCCCGAGTCCCGGACGATCCACTCCACTTGGTCCGCCGACGAGGTGGCGTAGATCGGTACCGTCTGGCCGCCGGCCGCCCAGATCGCGAAGTCGAGGACCGTCCACTCGTAGCGGGTGCGGGACATGACCGCGACCCGGG
Organism: Streptomyces colwelliae; assembly: GCF_048158785.1. Classification (NCBI taxonomy): domain Bacteria; kingdom Bacillati; phylum Actinomycetota; class Actinomycetes; order Kitasatosporales; family Streptomycetaceae; genus Streptomyces; species Streptomyces colwelliae. Next base: position 989 of record NZ_JBLTJC010000336.1, read on the forward strand.
CGCCCGGTTCGAGGCCCGCGGCTATCAACCCCTTTGCGGTGGCCGTGACTTCGCGGGCGAAGGCGGCCGCGGTCACCGGGTGCCAGGTGGCGTTCCGTTCGCGGCGGAGGACCACGGTGTCGGGGGCCTCCGCCGCGTTGGTGAACGGGAGGTCGGCGGTGCTGCCGGTCGTCGGGCGCGGGGCGAGCGGCAGGGTGCTCGCCTCCCGTACGACTCCCCGCTCGTCCCGGGTGAGTTCGACCCGGGTGCGGGCCGCCAGGTCGGTGCGTTGCCGCGCCCGCTTCAAGTCCTTGCGTACGCCCATGTCGGCTGCTCCCGGTCGACGGTGAGACGGTGACTGGGGCGTCAACTTACTCGCAAGTAGGGGAAGGTCAATGGGGGCGGTGGGATCGAGTCCGGGTTCGGTCGGGTTCAGTCCATTCGGCTTGCCTCGTCGATCGCTTCGGCGAGTTGTCGTACGTCCTTGTCCTCCGTCTTCTTCGCCAACGCGTGGGCTCGGGTGGCGAGTTCGGTGAGGCCCGGGTTGCCGGGCAGTTCGCCGGAGCGGAGGGTGTCGGCGAAGTAGGCGGCCACGGCGGTGACTTGGAAGGTGTTCGGGGCGCTGCTCAGGGAGTCGTGCAGGGCGTCGGTCTCCAGTTGGCCCGATTCCTCGTGCGGGGCGCGGGTGTTCGGGTCGAGCCAGCGGACGCTCGCGGTGGCGAGGTGGCCGTCGGCGCCGGGCCGGGTGCGGACGGCGTAGAGGGCGGTCACGGTGTGGCCGGGGCCGATCTCGCCGCCGTCGACGTCGTCGTCGCGGAAGTCGTCGTCGGCGACCTCGCGGTCCTCGTAGCCGATGAGGCGGAACTGCGCGACCGTCTCGGGGTCGAAGGCGACCTGGGCCTTGGCATCGCGGGCGGTGAGGTCGATGTTCTGCGGGAGTTGGTCGACGAAGACCTTGCGGGCGTCGGCGTCGTCCGAGACGTACGCGGTGTGGCCGTCGCCCTTGTCGGCGAGTTTCTCCATCAGGGCGTCGCCGTAGTCGCTGCCGACGCCGACGCCGAAGAGGGTGATGCCGTGGTCGCGGCGTTCGTCCGTGATGCGTTCGAGGATCGAATCGGCGCTGGTGTCACCGGTGTTGGCGAGGCCGTCGGAGATGAGGACGACGCGGTTGGTGGCGCCCTTGCGCAGGCCCTCGTCGGCGGTGGCGTAGCCGGTCTCGACGCCGGCGCCGAGGTTGGTCGAGGACTGGGTCTCCAACTCGTCGATGGCGCCGTGGACTTGGCCGCGGTGGTCGTCGAGGCGGGTCATCGGGAGGACGGTCTCGGCCTCGTCGCTGAAGGTGACGAGCGCGACCGAGTCGTCATCGCGCAGTCGGTCGGTCATCTCATCGAGGGACTTCTTGGCGAGGTCCAGGCGGCCCGTCTCGCTCATCGAGCCGGAGACGTCGATCACGAACGTCAGGGCGGCGGGCGGGCGTTCGTCGGTGGAGTCGGCGGTGCGGGTGGCGAGGCCGACGCGGACGAGGGACCAGTCGGACCGGTCGGTGCGGGCGCCGTCGACGGTGACCGTGAAGCCGTTGCCGTCGGGGCGGTCGTAGTCCTGGCGGAAGCTGTTGACGAACTCCTCGGGGCGGATCGTCGACGGGTCGGGGCGCTGTCCGTCGGCGAGGACGCGGCGGGCGTAGCCGTAGGAGGCGGTGTCGACGTCGAGGGCGAAGGTGGAGAGGTAGTCGGGGGACGGGGCGATCTTGTCGGCGGGGGTGCCTGTCTGTTCGCCGTCTTGTTCGCTGTTCTGTCCGTCGCTCTGTTCTCCGCCGGAGGTGACGATCGGGGCCGGGGCCGGGAAGCCTGTGCGGTTCGACGCGTCCGAGGAGTTGGAGCCGCTGCCGCCGCCCGCGCCGCAGGCGGTGAGGAGCAGTCCGCTCGCGGCGGTGAGGGCGAGGAGGGTGGCGCGCAGCCGCCGGGGGCGGTGGCGCGCGTACTCCTGCCTCGGTCGTGTCCGGTCGGTCTGGTGGGTCTTCATCTCCCGTGCCCCCTTGGTCCGTTGACGTCGACTTCTGCGACTGTGACGGCGTAGGGGGCGGGAATGTGCGCTACGGGGAGTTGCGGAAGCGTCTCGAAGGGGTCGCGATCATGGCCCGTCGAGACCGGTGGGAGATCCTCCGGTGACCTAGGACACGATGTCCTTGCGGGCGAAACCCCGGAAGGCCAGGGCGAACAGGACGATGGCGTAGGTAACGGAGACCGCCGTGCCCTGGATCATGCCGGACCACTCGGGGTGGGGCTGTACGGCGTCCGCCCACGCGAACTGCCAGTGCGCGGGCAGGAAGTCGCGCCAGTGGCCGAGGGCCGTGACGGCGTCCAGGACGTTGCCGACGATGGTCAGGCCGACCGCGCCGCCGACCGCGCCCAGGGGTGCGTCGGTCTTCGTCGAGAGCCAGAACGCGAGCCCCGCGGTGACCAGTTGGGACACGAAGATGTACGCCACGACGACCAGGAGGCGCTGGGCGGCCGTGCCCGCGCCGATCGCGCCGCCGGTGGGCAGCTCCAGGGAGCCCCAGCCGTAGGCCGCGGTGCCGACGGCCAGGGCGACGAGCGGGAGCAGGATCATCGCGGCGAGGCTGAGGCTCAGCCCGACGACCAGCTTGGACCAGAGGAGGCGGGCCCTCGGCACGGGTGCCGCGAGCAGATAGCGCAGGGAGGACCAGCTGGCCTCCGAGGCGACCGTGTCCCCGCAGAACAGGGCGACCGGGACGACCAGCAGGAAGCCCGCCGACACGAACAGGTTCACGGCGGCGAAGTTGGCGCCGGACGCGGTGGCCGTGTCCATCAGGGTCACCTGGGAGCCGCGCTCGCCCGGGGTGCCGCCGATCGCGAAGGCCGCGACCAGGATGAAGGGCAGCGCGGCGAGGATGCCGCCCATGACCAGCGTGCGGCGCCGCTTCAACTGCCGGACCAGCTCCACCCGTAGGGGCAGGGTGCGGCCGGCCCGGTAGCCGGAGGCCACCTCTACGGGCTCGGCGAGCGTGCTCATGCGGAACCTCCGATCAGGGTGAGGAAGGCGTCTTCTAGGCGGCGGTGGGGGCCGACCGAGGAGACGGGGACTTCCAGTCGTACGAGTTCTACGAGGAGTCGGGCTGCGGTGCCTGGACCTTGGGGACCTTGGGTGGGAGGTGGGGACGTCGTGCCCTCGGTGGCGGTGCCAGCCGGGGTGACTGCACCACCCGGTGTGGCTGCGGCGGCCGTGGCGGCGGCCGTACTCGCCCCGTTCGTCGGGGAGTTGGCGGACACGAGCTCATCGCCCGGTGCCGGTTCGTCACCCGGTGCCAGCCGCACCAGCAAGCCGCCCTCCGCGCGGACCACCGACTCCACGTCCGTGAGCGCCGCGATCTTCTCCACCAGCGGGTCGGAGATGTCCGAGGCAAGGCCGACGAGGAGGGTCTCCCCGGAGCCGACGATCTCGGCGACCGGGCCCGCCTGGACGAGACGGCCGCGGTCCATGACCACCAGGTGGGTGCAGGTCTGCTCGACCTCGGCGAGGAGGTGGCTGGAGACGATGACCGTGCGGCCCGCCTCCGCGTAGCGGATCATCACCTCGCGCATCTCGCGGATCTGGGGCGGGTCGAGGCCGTTGGTCGGTTCGTCGAGGATGAGGAGGTCGGGGAGGCCGAGCATGGCCTGGGCGATGGCGAGGCGCTGGCGCATGCCCTGGGAGTAGGTGCGGACCGCGCGGGCGAGCGCGTCGCCGAGGCCCGCGATCTCCAGGGCCTCCTCCAAGTGGGCGTCCTCGGGCGGCCGTCCGGTTGCCTGCCAGTACAGCTCCAGGTTCTCGCGGCCGGAGAGGTGCGGGAGGAAGCCCGCGCCCTCGACGAAGGCGCCGACCCTGGACAGCACCGGGGCGCCCGGGCGGATCGCGTGGCCGAAGACCCTGATCTCGCCGGCGTCCGGTTTGATCAGGCCCATCAGCATGCGCAGGGTGGTCGTCTTGCCCGCGCCGTTCGGGCCCAGGAGGCCGAGCACCTGGCCCTTCTCGACGCGGAAGGACAGGTCCCGTACCGCGTACCGGTCCGCCGACTTCGCGTACCGCTTGCTCAAGTCGGTGATCTGGAGCGGGACTTCGGCCAACGCGGGGTCGGGAGGTGTCGACGCCGTACGCCTGCGTCCGGTCAGCAGCAGGGCCAGTGCGATCGCCGCGCCCGCCAGCGGGAGCCACCACACCCAGGACGGGAGGGTCGCCGCCGCGGTGGTGACGCCGGGAGCCGTCGGCACCTTGAGGTCGCTCTTCAGGGTGACGGTGTACGTCGCGGGGGCCGCCGGGGAGGCGTAGCCGAGGTCCGTCGAGGCGAGGACCAGGCGCAGGTGGTGGCCGCTCTGGACGTCGTAGTCGATGGCCGGGAGGGTGATCGTGACGTCCTTGCCGGCCTTGGTGCCCTCGATCCTGAGGGGGGTCACCAGCTGGGAGGGGAGCACCTGTTGGGTGCCGCCGGAGCCCACGTCGTAGACCTTGCCGAAGAGGACGGTGTCGTCGCTGGTCGACTTGACGTGGACGGTGACCGTGGGCGAGCCGGTGATGCGGAGGCCGCTGGTGACGGGCTTCGAGTCGAACGCGGCGTACTGGCCGGGGAAGTCGAGGGAGACCCCGACGCCCAGGGAGGAGAGTTGTGAAAGGCCGCCTGTGCCGCCGAGGCCGGGGAGGGCCGAGATCGCGGGTGGGCTGGCGCCTGCCGGGTTGGTGAAGGACTGCTCGCGGCGGCCGGTCAGGGCGATCGTGCGCGGGTCGCTCTCCAGGCCGGGGTACGCGCTGCCGCTCGCGCCGCGCAACTGGGCGGCGCCGTCCGTGGAGTCGACGCCTCCGGTGCGGGTGACGCGGAACGCGGGGCCGGTGTCGGTGTTCTTGTCGTCCTTCAGGTACCGGTCGAACCAGGACGTCACGCGCGCCTGGACGCGGCTCGTCTCCATGTCGCCGCCGTCATGGCCGCCGGCGATCCAGTCGACGTCCACGGGGGCGCCGTTCGCGCGGATCGCCTTCTGGGCCGCGTCGGCCTGGCCGAGCGGGAAGAGGGAGTCTGTCTGGCCCTGGATCAGGAGGGTCGGGACGTTGATGTGGGTGGCCACGGCGGACGGGGAGCGGGCTTCGAGGAGCGCGCGGGCCTGGGCGTCCGGCTTGCCGGACTCGGCGACCCGGTCGTACATCTGGCACAGCGCGGGCTCGAAATTGGCGCAGCCGCCACCGGAGTTGATGAAGATGCCGGCCCACAGCTTCTTGAAGACGCCGTTCGGGAACAGGGCGTCCGCGAGGTTCCAGTACGTGATCGCCGGGGCGATGGCGTCCACCCGGTCGTCGTATCCGGCGGCCAGGAGCGAGATGGCTCCGCCGTAGGAACCGCCTGCCATGCCCACGCGCGGGTCGCCCGGTTTGTCGAGCTCGACGTCCGGCTGCTTCGCCAGCCAGTCGATCAGTTTCGATACGTCCTTGACCTCGCCGGACGGGTCGTTCAGGCCGATCTTGCCGGTCGACTTGCCGAAGCCGCGGGCCGACCAGGTCAGTACCGCGTAGCCGTCTTCGGCCAGGTCCTCGGCTTCTTTTCGTACGTCGTCCTTGCTGCCGCCGAAGCCGTGGGCGAGGAGGACGGCGGGGCGGCGGGTTGATCCGCCCGTTGTGAAGTACGAGGTGTCCAGGGTGACGCCGTCGATCGCCATCTTCCGGTCTGTCTGGTGGACCGGGGGTGTGTTGTCCGAGGCTGCGGCCGTCCAGGTGCCGGCGGCGGCGAGCACGACGACGGCTGCGGTGGCTGCTAGCCAGCGCCGGGGGTGTCGTAGTCGTCGTAGGCCTTGCAGCCCGGGCAGTCGAAGATCCATGTGTCAACGGTACGGGGCGTCTCTGACAGTTGGGGCAGACCCTGGGGTGAACCGGGGGTTGGGTGTGTACCGCGCTTGGTGTACGGCCTCTAGCTCGGGAGGTGCTGTTGCGTTGCCGGGTGCGGGTGCGTTGGGGCTGAGCGCGCCCGCGCGGCGGAGCCGCAAATCGATACAGCCCCGCGCCCCTAGAGGACTTGCCCCTTCGGGGCTTCGTCCTCCTCGGGGAGTGAGATTAGCCAGCGGGTTTCCCTGCGCGGACGGAGATAGAACGCCCAGTACAGCGTGGCCAGCGTCACTATCCCGCCCGTCCACAGCAAGTAGGTCGTCTCCTGCTGGGTGAGGATGTAGGCCAGGACCGCGATCAGGAGGATCGGCATTGCGGGCCATAGCGGCATGCGCCACGCGTGCGTGTGCCGGTGGGATCCGCGTCGGGAGAGTAGGGCGGCTACCGCCACCAGCAGGTACATGCCGGTCACCGAGACGCCTGTCACGCCGTACAGGGTGTCGAGGTTGACGAAGCAGAGGATCGCGCCGGGGATGCCGACGGCGAGGGTGGCCACCCAAGGGGAGCCGAAGCGGCCGAGTTTGGAGAAGAGCGTGTTGACCGGGTGGGGCCAGGCCTTGTCTCGGGCCGAGGCGAAGAGGACTCGGGAGTTCTGGATGACCATGACGATGCCGGCGTTGATGATCGCGAGGGCCACGCAGAGGCTGACGAAGGTGCCTACCGCCGAGTTGGACCAGGCTGTCACCATCGTGCTGATGTCTCCGCCGGTCAGGGTCGAGAGGTCGTTCGCGCCCATCGTGATCGCGACCACAGGGACCAGGATGATCACCGTGGAGATCGCGAGGGTGGCCAGGACCGTGCGGGCCACGTTGCGTCGCGGGTTCTCCAGTTCTTCGGAGAGGTAGACCGCCGTCGAGAAGCCTTGCGTGACGAACAGGGCGATCGCCAGGCCCGAGACCACCAGCATCGCCGTCACCGTGTCGGTGTGGCCGCCCGTCCCGGCTACCTGCATCGACGTCAGGCTGCCCAGGCCTCGTTGGCTGTGTGTGAAGCCCAGGAGCGCTACGACTCCTGCCGCTATGACCTCCAGGACCAGGAAGATGCCCGTGATCCACGCGTTGGCGCGCAGGTCCAACAGGCCCGCGAGGGTGGCCAGGAGCATCACTCCGGCGCCGGTCATGGACGGGTTCAGGTGGGCGATCGGGGCCAGGTAGTCCGCCGTGCCCATCGCTATCACCGGCGGGACGATCATCACGACCAGGAGGGACAGGACGAAGACCAGCCAGCCCGCGAGCCTTCCCGCCAGTGTTGACACCATCGCGTACTCGCCGCCCGCGCTGGGGATGAGGGTGCCCAGCTCCGAGTAGCAGAACGCCACGGCGATACAGAGAACGGAGCCGATCGCGATCGTGAGGGCGGTCGCGGTGCCGAGCGTGCCGAACAGGTCCGGGACGACCACGAAGAGCGTCGACGCCGGTGTCACGCAGGAGAGCGTGAGGAGCGTGCCGCCGACGATGCCGATGGAACGCTTCAGCTGTTGCGGACGCCCGGAGGTGTCCGGCGCCTCGGCTGTGGCTGCTCCGGCGGCTTCGGCAGTGGGGAGGGTGTCGGTCACGCGCTGATGGAACATTGACGGAAACCATCACGTCAATGGGTGTTCACCTACGGAATTCGTTGATCCAGTGCGGTCTAAGTGCCGCATTCGGCATCCGGAGGCAGTGCCGGTCCCGCCTGCGACCGCTACGGGAACCGCAGCCGTCGTAGCCGAAAAAATGGGGCCGTCCGCGATACGGACGGCCCCACTCGGTGCTGCTCGGTGTTGATCAGTGGTTGCGCGGGAAGCCCAGGTCCACGCCCGACGGGCCGTCCGCCGGGTCGGGCCAGCGGGTGGTGACGACCTTGCCGCGGGTGTAGAAGTGCGTGCCGTCGTTGCCGTAGATGTGGTGGTCCCCGAAGAGGGAGTCCTTCCAGCCACCGAACGAGTGGTAGCCCACCGGGACCGGGATCGGGACGTTGACGCCGACCATGCCGGCCTCGATCTCCAGCTGGAAGCGGCGGGCCGCGCCGCCGTCGCGGGTGAAGATCGCGGTGCCGTTGCCGAAGGGCGAGCTGTTGATCAGCGCCACGCCCTCGTCGTACGTGTCGACGCGCAGCACGCAGAGGACCGGGCCGAAGATCTCGTCCTGGTACGCCTTCGCCGTCGTCGGCACCTTGTCGAGGAGGGAGATGCCGATCCAGTGGCCGTCCTCGAAGCCCTCGACCGTGTAGCCGGTGCCGTCGAGGACGACCTCCGCGCCTTCGGCCGCCGCGCCCGTCACGTAGGACGCCACCTTGTCGCGGTGGACCGCGGTGATCAGCGGGCCCATCTCGCTCGTGGGGTCGTTGCCGGGGCCGATCTTGATCTTCTCGGCGCGCTCGCGGATCTTCTCCACCAGCTCGTCGCCGATCGAACCGACCGCGACCACGGCCGAGATGGCCATGCAGCGCTCGCCCGCCGAGCCGTAGGCCGCGCTCACGGCCGCGTCCGCCGCCGCGTCGAGGTCGGCGTCCGGGAGGACCAGCATGTGGTTCTTGGCGCCGCCCAGGGCCTGGACGCGCTTGTGGTTCGCGGCGGCCGTGGTGTGGATGTAGCGGGCGATCGGCGTCGAGCCGACGAACGACACCGCCTTCACGTCCGGGTGCTCCAGGAGGCGGTCCACGGCCACCTTGTCGCCGTTGATGACGTTGAAGACGCCGTCGGGGAGGCCTGCCTCCGCGAGCAGTTCGGCGATCTTCAGGGACGCCGACGGGTCCTTCTCGGACGGCTTGAGGATGAAGGTGTTGCCGGTCGCGATGGCGATCGGGAACATCCACATCGGCACCATGGCCGGGAAGTTGAACGGCGTGATGCCCGCGACGACGCCAAGGGGCTGGCGGATCGACGACACGTCCACGCGGCTGGCGACCTCGGTCGACAGTTCACCCTTCAGCTGCACGGTGATCCCGCACGCCAGGTCGACGATCTCCAGACCGCGCGCGACCTCGCCCAGCGCGTCGCTGTGCACCTTGCCGTGCTCGGCGGTGATCAGCTCGGCGATCGCGTCCCGGTTGGCGTCGAGCAGCGCGCGGAACTTGAACAGGATCGTGGTGCGCTTGGCGAGGGACGAGGTGCCCCAGGTCGCGTACGCGTCCTTGGCGGCGGCGACGGCCGCGTCGACCTCGTCGACGGTCGCGAAGGCGACCTTGGTGGTGACCGCGCCGGTCGCCGGGTCGGTGACCGGCCCGTACGTGCCCGACGCGCCTTCGACGGACTTGCCGCCGATCCAGTGGTTGACGATCTTCGTCATGCCCAGTTGCTCCTTCACAGATGGCGGCGTCGGGTGGAGACGTGCCGTTCGTACAGCTCACGTGCCTTGACCGCGGACGATCGGGTCGCGGTCGCGGCCACAGGTACATCCCACCAGGCCTGCGCGGGAGGCGCGCCCGACACTGTGTCTGCGGTTTCGGTCTCCACGTAGACACAAGTGGGAGTGTCGGCGGCCCGCGCCACGGCGAGTGCCTCGCGCAGGTCGCTGACGGTCTTCGCGCGCAGCACGCGCATGCCGAGGCTGGCCGCGTTGGCGGCGAGATCGACGGGGAGCGGGGCGCCGGTGTAAGTGCCGTCGTCCGCCTGGTGACGGTAGGCGGTGGCGAAGCGCTCGCCGCCCACCGACTCGGACAGGCCGCCTATCGACGCGTACCCGTGGTTCTGTATCAGCAGCACCTTGATCGCGATGCCCTCTTGTACGGCGGTCACGATCTCCGTCGGCATCATCAGATACGTGCCGTCGCCGACCAGCGCCCACACCGGCCGGTCCGGGGCGGCCAGCTTCACGCCGATCGCGGCCGGGATCTCGTAGCCCATGCAGGAGTAGCCGTACTCCAGGTGGTACTGGTCGAACGACCGCGTCCGCCACAGCTTGTGCAGATCACCGGGGAGTGAACCGGCCGCGTTGATGAGGATGTCCGACGCGTCGACGATCTCGTCCAGTGCGCCCAGGACTTGGGGCTGTGTGGGGCGTACGTCGGGTTCCTCGGCCTCGTAGCAGGCGTCGACGCGTTGCTCCCAACGCTCCTTGTCCTCGCGGTACTCGGCGATGTAGGACTCGGAGACCCGGTGATCGTGGCGGCCCAACTTCTTTGCCAGCGCCGTCAGTCCGGCGCGGGCATCCGCGATCAGCGGCTGTCCGGCGAGCTTGTGGCCGTCGTAGGCACCGATGTTGAGGTTGAGGAAGCGGACGCCGGGGCGTTCGAAGAGGGTGTGGGAGCCGGTGGTGAAGTCGGTGTAGCGGGTGCCGACGCCGATCACCAGGTCGGCCAGGCGGGCGAGTTCGTCGGCGGTCGCGGTGCCGGTGTGGCCGATGCCGCCGACGTCCTGGGGGTGGTCGTGGTTCAGGGAGCCCTTGCCGGCCTGGGTGGAGGCGACGGGAATGCCGGTGGCGGCGGCGAACTCCGCGAGGGCCGCCTCCGCACGGCTGTGGTGGACTCCGCCGCCCGCGATGATCAGGGGGCGTTCCGAAGCCCGAACCGCCCTTACCGCTTCGGCGAGTTCGGCCGGGTCGGCGGCCGGTCGCCTTACGTGCCAGGTGC
>NZ_JBLTJC010000337.1:0-11412 GCF_048158785.1 Streptomyces colwelliae
ACGGCGACGCCCTCCACCGCCACGTCGCATCCCAACGCGCGTACTACGACTGGGTGGTTGACGGTCTCGCCCGCTCACCGCTCATCGAGACCGCCGTCGCGCTTGCTCTTCTCTCCGGCGGTGTTGGTGGCGTCGTAGGGGCGCGGCTGGAGCGGGACGGTGTCGGTGGGGACGTCGTGTTGCCGCAGGCCGGGGAAGAGGGTGGTGGGCGGGCGCCCGGGAGTGTTGCCGGGATTGCGGCTCGGGCGTTGCCCAGTGTGGTGACGCTCCATGTGAGTGGTGATGAGGAGTCGGGGACCGGTACCGGGATCGTGTTGGACACGCGGGGGCACATCCTCACCAACAACCATGTCGTCCAGCCCGCCGGCGGCGACGGGACGATATCCGTCAGCTTCAGTGGGGGACAGACCGTCAAGGCCAAGGTCGTCGGGCACGACACCGGGTACGACCTCGCCGTCGTGCAGGTGAGCGGGGTGCGTGGGCTGAAGCCGATGCCGCTCGGGAATTCGGACAACGTGCGGGTGGGGGACCCCGTTGTCGCGATCGGCGCGCCCTTCGATCTCGACAACACCGTGACCTCCGGGATCATCAGCGCCAAGGAGCGGCCCATCACGGCCGGGGGCGAGGCGTCGGACGGGAGCGATGTGTCGTATGTCGACGCGTTGCAGACCGACGCGCCCATCAATCCCGGCAACTCCGGTGGGCCGTTGCTCGACGCGCAGGGGCGGCTCGTCGGGGTCAACTCGGCCATTCGGTCCGCCGATGACGGGGCCGGGGACGGGACGGGGAGCGGGCAGGCCGGGTCGATCGGGCTCGGGTTCGCCATTCCCGTCAACCAGGCCAAGCGGGTCGCCGAGGAGCTCATCAACACCGGGAAGGCGACCCACCCGGTCATCGGCGTCACCCTCGACATGGACTACGCCGGGGACGGGGCCCGTGTCGCCACGAAGGGCGGCGGCGACGGGCCCGCCGTCACCGCGGGCGGTCCCGGCGCCAAGGCCGGGCTCAAGGCCGGCGACGTCATCACCGAGGTCGACGGCGAGCGTGTCCACTCCGGTGACGAGCTCATCGTCAGGACGCGTGCCCATCGGCCGGGCGACCAGCTGCGGCTGACCCTGCGGCGGGCCGGCAAAGACATGACCGTGTCGCTCGTCCTGGGCTCATCGACCGGTGATTGACAGAAACGTCACAGGTGAGAGCCCCGCGCCCCGTCCCACTAGGCAAACAACCCGGAAAACCGGTCGTGTACACCCACTCGTAGCCTCCGGGACAGTACCGGTCGGGTGGGATCGCCGGGTACCGTGGACCCGGCCCGGACCACGGAAGACGCGCACAGACCACCGAGGGCCGAGGACCGAGGACATCGCAAGGAGCTTCAGGTGTTCAATGACATAGGACCGCTCGAGCTGGTGACGATCATTGTGCTCGCCGTGCTCGTCTTCGGTCCGGACAAGCTCCCGAAGGTCATCCAGGACGTCATGCGGACGATCCGGAAGATCCGAGAGTTCTCGGAGAGCGCCAAGGCGGACATCCGCGAGGAGCTGGGCCCGGAGTTCAAGGACTTCGACTTCGAGGACCTCAACCCCAAGACGTTCCTGCGCAAGCAGCTGGACAACGACGAACTGGGGCTCAAGGAGATCCGCAACGGCTTCGACCTGAAGAAGGAGATGGCCGAGGTCACCGAGGCTGTCCAGAGCGCGGACTCGCCCTCCTCTTCCTCGTCGTCGACCTCCTCCGGCAGCGGTCGTCTCGACATGACCAAGAAGCCCGAGGAGCCGGAGAAGGACGACCGCCCGCCCTTCGACGCGGACGCCACCTGAGTCCGACGCGGACGCCACCTGAGCCGTAAGCGGACGACGCCTGAGCGCCGTACGCGGACGCCGCCCGAGTCGTGAGCGGACGTCACCCGAGCCTCACGCGGACAGTCGTCCCGCCGCGTCGTACGTGACGCGTTTCATACGTTCCCGACCTCTTCCACGCCCCCGTACGGCCTGAACACGGCTTCTGCGCGCCTCGCGCGCCGGGCGCTTTCCGGGCTGCCTCGCACGAGGTGGCTATGCTGCCGAGTTGTTGTGCGGACCGGGCGAGTCGCCCGAAGGGGGGCGGGCCGCCCCGGTCCGACGAGAACGAGGAGGCGTCCGGAGCATGGAGACGACGAGTCGGGTAGGCGCGCAGGCGCCGGCCGCGGAGGGTGGACAACAACTCCCCTCCGCCCGGCGCACGGTCGACGGCTACCTGCTGGCGCCCTTCCCGTGGTACGGCCTCGACGAGGCCTTCACGGGACCGCGCTGGCTGATGCAGGTGGGCATGGCGGCGGACGGAGCCGTCGAACACGGCTCGATCGGGCACGGCGACGAGCCCTCCGTACGCAACGAAGGCACCGAGGACAAGGAGAAGTTCGCGGTGGTCGTCACCGTCGCGGGCAACCCCGCGCGGCGCACCGCGGACGGCACGGGGCTCCTGGAGGCGACCTCGGTCTCCTCGGCGGCCTGGCTCGCCGGAGTGGGGCTGCTGTCCTTCACCTGGCCCGGCCAGATGGACCACACCCTGCGCGACGACTGGCTGGAGCAGCAGACGGAGACGGCCTGGGTGCTGGCGGACGACCTCGCCGGCGACGACTGGTCGACCCTGTCCCTGCCCGTGGACGGCGTGCCGACGCCCTTCCACTACCGCGAGTCCGAGTTCGGCTGGGTGCTGGCCGGGTCGACGCAGGAGGGCGTGCACGTGGGGGCGTACGGCAGGGGCATGAGCGCGTACGGGCTCGGCTTCGCCATGATCAAGGACATCGCGGCGTACGCGCAGTAGCGGTAGCGGCTACGACGATGGGGGCGCCGTCCGGTGGGACGGCGCCCCCATCGTCGTAGAAGAGCCCGCGCAGGGAAATTCGCGTAAGAAGATCCCTAGAACTTGTTCCTCGGGGTGATCCCCAGCGACATGCCCGAAAGGCCTCGCTGGCGGCCTCCGAGCTTCCCCGCGATCGCGCGCAGGGCCGCGCCCGCCGGGGAGTCCGGGTCCGTCAGGACGACGGGTTTGCCCTCGTCGCCGCCCTCGCGGAGGCGGACGTCGATCGGGATGCTGCCCAGGACGGGGACCGAGGCGCCCGTCGTGCGGGTCAGGCCGTCCGCCACCGACTGGCCGCCGCCCGTGCCGAAGACGTCGACCATCTCGCCGCAGTGCGGGCACGGCAGGCCCGCCATGTTCTCGACGACGCCGACGATCTTCTGGTGGGTCTGTACGGCGATGGAGCCGGCCCGCTCGGCGACCTCGGCCGCCGCCTGCTGCGGGGTCGTCACGACCAGGATCTCGGCGTTCGGGACGAGTTGGGCGACGGAGATCGCGATGTCGCCCGTGCCCGGCGGGAGGTCGAGGAGCAGGACGTCCAGGTCGCCCCAGTACACGTCCGCCAGGAACTGCTGGAGCGCGCGGTGCAGCATCGGCCCGCGCCACACCACCGGGGCGTTGCCCGGCGTGAACATGCCGATGGAGATGACCTTCACGCCGTGCGCCGACGGCGGCATGATCATGTTCTCGACCTGGGTGGGGGTGCCGTCGGCGCCCAGCATGCGCGGCACGCTGTGGCCGTAGATGTCGGCGTCGACGACACCGACCTTCAGGCCGTCGGCGGCCATCGCGGCCGCGAGGTTCACCGTCACCGAGGACTTGCCGACGCCGCCCTTGCCGGAGGCGACCGCGTACACGCGCGTGAGGGAGCCGGGCTGCGCGAAGGGGACCTCGCGCTCGGTCTTGCCACCGCGCAGGGCGGTCGCGAGTTCCTTGCGCTGCTCGTCGCTCATCACGTCCAGGGTCACGTCGACACCGGTGACGCCCTCGACACCCAGGACCGCCTCCGTCACGCGCTGCGTGATCGTCTCGCGCATGGGACAGCCGGAGACCGTCAGGTACACGGTGACCGCGACCGCTCCGTCCGCACCGATCTCCACCGACTTGACCATCCCCAACTCGGTGATGGGTCGGTTGATCTCGGGGTCGTTCACCGTCGACAGCGCTTCACGCACCGCGTCTTCCGTAGCCATAGGGTCGATGGTACGGCGCCGCGCCGGGCCCCCGGTAAGCCCGTCACCGGTCGTCTACGTCACGTCCGTGCGACCGTTCTGCCGGGAATACGACGTGCTTGTGGTGACCGTCCGCGCGTTCCTCGAGCTCTTTCACCAGGTCCTGGAGTTCGGAGCGGATCCAGTCCCTGGTCGCGACCTCGCCGAGACCGATGCGCAGGGCGGCGATCTCCCGCGTGAGGTACTCGGTGTCGGCGATCGACCGCTCGTTCTGCTTGCGGTCCTGTTCGAGGTTGACCTTGTCGCGGTCGTCCTGCCGGTTCTGCGCGAGCAGGATCAGCGGGGCCGCGTACGAGGCCTGCAACGACAGCATCAACGTCAGGAAGATGAACGGGTAGTTGTCGAACCGCACGTCCCGCGGCGCGAAGATGTTCCACAGCACCCAGGCGACGATGACGACCGTCATCCAGACGATGAACCGCCCGGTGCCCAGGAACCGGGCGATCCGCTCCGACAGCCGCCCGAAGGCCTCCGGGTCGTACTCGGGCAGGAACCGGCGCCGGGGCGGACGCGGCTGGTCGAGCCGGGCCCGGGTCCGGGTGGCGGCGGTCGCGCCCGCCGGTGTCCGCTCGCGTGTGGTCTCGCGCTCAGGAGTCATGAGCCGCCACCTCCTCCGCCTCTGCCGATGCCTCTGTCGCCGCTGCCTCGTGCTCGTCCACTCCCTCGTTTCCCTCGTTCTCGCCCTCGTCGAGATGGAACTCGGTCTCCCGCCAGTCCTCCGGCAGCATGTGGTCCAGCACGTCGTCCACGGTCACCGCACCGAGCAGCGACCCGGTCTCGTCGACCACGGGCGCCGCGACCATGTCGTACGTCGCGA
The DNA here is from genome assembly GCF_048158785.1 of Streptomyces colwelliae. Classification (NCBI taxonomy): domain Bacteria; kingdom Bacillati; phylum Actinomycetota; class Actinomycetes; order Kitasatosporales; family Streptomycetaceae; genus Streptomyces; species Streptomyces colwelliae. Next base: position 4,891 of record NZ_JBLTJC010000337.1, read on the forward strand.
AGAACCCGGCGATGAGCTGAAGCGTCGCGTCCGGGTCCAGCGGCTGGAGGTCGTCGTCGATGATCGCGCTGACCAGGGTGTACGGCGGGTCGCGCAGCAGCCGCTGGAAGTGGACCGTGCCGAGGTACTTGCCGGTCGGGGTGTCGTCGGGCGGGCGGCACACGTAGACCTGGGCGGCGAGGGCGGGGGACAGGTCGGCGCTGCGGACCCGGGCGAGCGCGTCGGCGACGGTCGCGTCGGGCCGTAGGACGATCGGCTCGGTCGTCATCAGGCCGCCCGCGGTGTGCTCCTCGTACGACATCAGACGGCGTACGTCCGCTGCCTCGGAGGGCTGCATCAGGTTCAGCAGGCGCTCCTTGTCGTCCTCGGGGAGTTCGGAGAGGAGGTCGGCCGCGTCGTCCGGGTCCATCGCCTCCAGGACGTCCGCCGCGCGCTCCTCCTTCAGCTTGCCGAGGATCTCGATCTGATCGTCCTCCGGCAGCTCCTCCAGGACGTCGGCGAGGCGGTCGTCGTCGAGGGCGGCGGCGACCTCGGCCCGGCGCTTGGGGGAGAGATGGTGCAGGACGTTGGCGAGGTCGGCGGGGCGCAGCTGCTCGAAGGTGGCCAGGAGGCTCTCGGCGCCCTGTCCCTGCTCCTCCAGGGAGAAACCCGTGACGCCGGACCACTCCACGGTCAGCGTCTCGCCCTTGGCCCTCCTGAAGGCTCCGCCGGTCCTGCCCTTCCGTACGAAGATCCGGTCGATCTCCCAGTCCCGGCGGGCCGGCAGATGCTGCACCGACAGGTCGAGGACGGTGACCTCCTCGCCGGTCTCGACGAGCGTGACGCGCCGGTCCATGAGTTCGCCGAACACCAGCCGCTCGGTGGGGCGTTGCTCGAAGCGGCGGACGTTCAGCACGCCCGTCGTGATGACCTGGCCGGACTCGATACCGGTGACGCGGGTCATCGGCAGGAAGATACGGCGCCGGGTGGACAGTTCGACGACGAGGCCGAGCAGCCGAGGGGGCCGCCGGCCCACGCGGAGCATGGCGACGAGGTCGCGGACGCGGCCCACCTGGTCGCCGTTCGGGTCGAAGACGGCGACACCGGAGAGGTGCGACACGAAGACTCGGGGAGCGCCGGCTGCCATGGCCGCACCTCCTTCTTTCTTTTCTGGTCCGCCGATGGATTCTGTGGTTTCCGGATGTTCCGAAATGCCTGCTCGGACGGGCTTCAGGCTAGCCCGTCCGTATGTGATCCGCGCTGGTGGGCGGTCCGGACGGACTGGCTCCGCCGTCGCCTCGCGGCCCCGGTACGCTGCCGTACGCCATCGCCCCCCGCACCGGAAGGCACCCCACCTGTGACTGCGATCCCCCAGGTCCGAAACCGTCGTGCGGCGCTGCTCGGCGCGGTCTGTGTCCTGGCCCTGACGGGGTGCGGCGGCGGGGACCCGGACGCGGGGACCAACGGGGTCGGCAAGCTCGCCGCCGACAAGATCCAGTCGAAGTCCGTCACGGCCGCGGGCGCAGCCGCCGCCGTACGGCTGTCCGGGACCGTCGTCACCAGCGGGCGGACGTACACGCTCGACATGCGGCTGAAGTCCGACGGCGGCAGTGGGTCGGTCACCTCGAAGGGGTCGACCTTCGGGCTGCTGCGGATCGGCGAGGAGCTGTACCTGAAGGCCGACGCGGACTTCTGGAACAGCAACGGGGACGCGGGCGCCGGCGACACGCTCCACGGCAAGTACGTGAAGGTGCCGCAGGGCGACCCCTCGTACAAGAAGTTCAGTGGTTTCACGGACAAGGACGTCCTCCTCTCCAGTCTGCTGACCCTGCACGGTTCACTCGCGACGGACGGACACCACGCGCAGAACGGTGTCCGGACGATCCGCATCACCGGCGACGACGGTTCCGGCGGCACCCTCGATGTGTCGCTGGAGGGCAAGCCGTATCCCCTCCGGCTGGTCCGCGCGGGCGGCGCTGGCACCCTGACCTTCTCGGACTGGGGCAAGGGCTTCACGGTGACGCAGCCGAAGGGCGACGACACCGTCGACTACGGCAAGCAACTGCCGTCTTCCTAGCGGCAGTTGCGGTGGTTACCGGCGTTTACGTTTCTTCAGGAGCAGGCGCGGCAGCCCGGCCGGGACCGGCTGACGGGTCGTCGCCGGGGTCGGCAACGGAGGCTCCGCCAGCGAACCCTCCGGCAGGTCGGCCGTCGCTCCCGTCGGTTCCAGGCGCAGCACCCGGCACTCGCGGGCCCAGCGGGCCGTCATCGCCTCGCCGTCGGGGGCGTTGAGGCGCTTGCCCTTCAGCTCGGCGACGGTCGCCGTCCAGGCCTCGGAGTCCGGTGCCAGTTCCACGACCTTCGCGGTCCACGAGACCAGCCGGCCACCCTTGTCCTTGCTGCGGACCGTCACCTCGGCGGGGCCGCCGTCGGTCAGCCCCGGCAGCGGCTGCTCGCCCGGACCGTCGCCGATCAGGCAGGCCGCGCCCTCGTGCCAGACGTGCCACAGGGCGCGGGCCGGGACGCCCGGGCCGTTGACCCAGACAAGGCCGGACTTCTTCGTGGCCTCCTCGACGAGGGCCTGGTCGAGCAGCTCGCTGGTCATGGTGCTCAGCCTATCCACGCCTGTCACAGCCAGCCGTTGCGCTTGAGCGTGCGGTGGATCGCCAGGCAGACCGTCACGGTGAAGGCGAGCACCGCCGGGTACCCGTACTTCGCGTGCAGCTCGGGCATGTGCTCGAAGTTCATGCCGTACACGCCCGTCACCATCGTCGGTACGGCGATGATCGCGGCCCACGCGGTGATCTTCCGCATGTCCTCGTTCTGGGCGACGGACGCCTGCGCGAGGTTGGCCTGGAGGATCGAGTTGAGCAGCTCGTCGAAGCCGATGACCTGCTCGTGGACCCGGGCGAGGTGGTCGGCGACATCGCGGAAGTACTTCTGGATGTCCGGGTCGATCAGCCGCATCGGCCGCTCGCTCAGCAGCTGCATGGGACGCAGCAGCGGCGACACCGCGCGCTTGAACTCCAGTACCTCGCGCTTGAGTTGGTAGATCCGCGCCGAGTCGACACCGCGCGAGACCCCGCCCTTGCGGCCCGGCGTGAACACCTCGGTCTCGACCTCGTCGATGTCGTCCTGCACCGCGTCCGCGACCGCGACATAGCCGTCGACGACGTGGTCGGCGATCGCGTGCAGCACCGCCGAGGGACCGCGGGCGAGCAGCTCGGGGTCGTCCTGGAGCCGGTGCCGTAGCGCCCGCAGCGAACCCTGCCCGCCGTGCCGGACGGTGATGAAGAAGTCCCGCCCGGTGAAGCACATGACCTCGCCGGTCTCGACGACCTCGCTGTTGGCGGTGAGCTGGTCGTGCTCGACGTAGTGGATGGTCTTGAAGACGGTGAACAGCGAGTCGTCGTAGCGCTCCAGCTTGGGCCGCTGGTGGGCCTGTACGGCGTCCTCGACGGCGAGCGGGTGGAGTCCGAACTCCCGGGCGATGACGGCGAATTCGGCCTCGGTCGGCTCGTGCAGCCCGATCCACACGAAGCCGCCGTCGCGGCGCACCAGACGCATCGCCTCGTGCGGGGTCAGCGGCTTGCCGATGTCGACGCGGGCGCCGTCGCGGTAGAGGGCGCAGTCGACGACGGCCGAGGGGGTGCCGGGGTCGCGGGTGGTGTCGTACGCGCCGCCGTCCTTGCGCAGGGAGGGACGGGACGGGCGGACCACGGCACGCAGGTCGCGGATCATCGACATGGCGGGCTCCTTCGCGACGAGCAACGAAAGGCGCCGACGACGGTTGGAACTGCCCGGAATGGGGACGTCCTGGGTACGGATGTTTGGCACGTCCACAAAGCGGGGAGCACCGCACCGTCGCGGTGGCGAACTTCGCTACTGATACAGGCACTGACTTCGGAACAGACAGATCGGTCGGATCGGATACACCGAACAGATCAGGCAGATCAGGAAAAAGAAACGAAGTGCTCTTCCGCGACAGTGAAGAAGTGCGAGAGGCGGCGGCAGCCGGCTGGAGGCTAGAAGCAGAGCCAGAGCGACGACATCAGCGGCCGGAAGAGCGGGTGGTACTGCCAGGCCGACTTCGGTCCATTGCAGCCCCACCTCCTCCGGCCGGTCCCCCGTAGGGGAGTGTCAACGGCGTCGGGACTTGATCGCGACGCTTCTGCGTGCTGCCCCGAACGACCGGCCAAGACTATCAGCCGACTGAACTGTCAAGGCGCTGCTTTGCCCGGTACTGACGAGTTCTATGCTCGCCGCATGGTTGATGTTCTTGCTCTGGTCGAGGCACGGTTGCGTACCGCGCTGGGCGAACCGGACGCCCGCGCCGCGGTCACCTTCCTGGGCACGGACCGCGTCGAGGTACTGCGTTTCCCGGGCGACAACCAGGACGGGACCGTCGTCCGCTACGCCACCCTCGGCATGTCCGCGCAGCCCATGAGCGACCCCACGGCGATGCTCGCCGACCCGGTCGCGGGCCCACGCGCCGAGCTGGTCCTGTCCGTCCGCGGCGGCCTCGCCGACACCGACAAGGTGCTACGACCCCTTGCCGTGCTCGCCGCGTCCCCGCAGGTCGAGGGCGTGGTCGTGGCCCCCGGCGCCTCCCTCGACGTGGGCGAACCCCTGTGGCCCGGCGCCCCGTTCACCTCGGTGCTGGTCGCCGAGCCGGGCGGCCTGGTCGAGGACCTCGAACTCGACGAGCCCCTCGACCCGGTGCGCTTCCTGCCGCTGCTCCCCATGACCCCGAACGAGGCCGCCTGGAAACGCGTCCACGGCGCGCAGGCCCTCCAGGAGCGCTGGCTGACGAACGGGACGGATCTACGGGACCCTTCCCGTAGATCCGTCCCGCTCGACTGACCGTCAGAGTGAGCAAGCTCACCCACCAGCTCACCAACGGCGGCCGGGAATCGGCTAGTTGGCGAACACCGTGACACTGTCCTCCGTCGCGTGCCTCGGCTCCAGCTCCGCGGCCTCGTGGGTGAGCGCGTTCCGTCGTACGAGGACCACCAGGGCGCCCAGCGCCGCGGTGATCGCCGCGACCACGAACGGGATGTGGATGTTGCTCCACTCCTCGATCTTCGGGGCGAAGAAGGGCGCGGCCGCGGCGGCGAACCAGCGGACGAAGTTGTAGCCCGCGCTCGCCACCGGTCGCGGCGCGTCCGACACACCCAGGGCCAGTTCGGTGTAGACGGTGTTGTTCACGCCGATGAAGGCGCCGGACAGGATCGTGCAGACGACGGCGGTGGTGTGGCTGCCGTAGCCGAGGACCAGGACGTCGACGGCGAGGAGCACCAGCGAACCGCCGAGCACCTTCAGGGAGCCGAACCGGGCCTGGAGGCGCGGGGCGACGAAGACCGAGAAGACCGCGAGCAGCACGCCCCAGGCGAAGAACACGGCACCGGACTTGTACGGGGTCATGTTCAGCACGAACGGGGTGAAGGCCAGCACGGTGAAGAACGTGTAGTTGTAGAAGAACGACGAGACGGCGGCGGAGGCGAGTCCGCCGTGGCCGAGCGCCTTGAGCGGGTCCAGCAATGACGTCTTCTGTGCGGGCTTGGGCTGCTCCTTCAGGAACACCGTGATGCACAGGAAGCCGATCGCCATCAGGAACGCGGTGCCGAAGAAGGGGTAGCGCCAGCTCTGGTTGCCCAGCAGGGCGCCGAGCAGCGGGCCGCAGGCCATGCCGAGGCCCAGGGCGGACTCGTAGAGCAGGATCGCCGCGGCGCTGCCGCCGGCCGCCGCGCCGACGATGACGGCGAGGGCCGTGGACACGAAGAGCGCGTTGCCGAGACCCCATCCGGCCCGGAAGCCGACGAGTTCGCCGACCGAGCCCGAGGTGCCGGCGAGACCGGCGAAGACCACGACGAGGGCGAGGCCGAGCAGCAGGGTCTTCTTGCCGCCGATCCGGCTGGAGACGAAGCCGGTCACCAGCATCGCGACGGCCGTGATCAGGAAGTACGAGGTGAAGAGCAGGGAGACCTGGCTCGCCGTGGCGTCCAGGCCCTTGGCGATGGACGGCAGGATCGGGTCGACGAGTCCGATGCCCATGAAGGCGACGACCGAGGCGCCGGCGGTGGCCCATACGGCCTTCGGCTGCCGCAGAAGACTGCCGGTGCCGGCGTCGGCTCCCGCGTCGAAGGGGTCGTCCATGCTTCCTCCCAAGTAGTTGGTCTATGCACATAGTAAGTTAGGCAAGGTAATGAATGCAAGCTACATCTAGTTTCGCTCCGTGAGTGGTCCCGGCCGGACGGGTGATCGTCCTTGACGTGCGCGAGCGAGGGTAGGACCGTGGGGCCCTATGAGGGGCGAACCCAGTTGCCCGAAGTGTGGTGGCCGGGTCAGGGCTCCCGGACTCTTCGCCGATTCCTGGCAGTGCGATGTCCACGGGACGGTGCATCCGCTGCAGCCCGTGATCCCGCCCAGCGTCGAGGCGCTCAGCGTTGTCGTGCATCGCACGCAGGTACCCGTGTGGATGCCGTGGCCGCTGCCGGTCGGGTGGCTGTTCACGGGGGTGGTGTGTGCGGGGGACGACCGTAG
>NZ_JBLTJC010000338.1:0-11406 GCF_048158785.1 Streptomyces colwelliae
CGTCAGATTTTTATAAGAGACAGCCGTCGGGGTGATCTTCCCCCGCCCTGCCAAGTCACGCACCGGACCGACCCTGAGCGCCCCACACACTCCGGGAAGGACAAGCCGCCGCCCAGTCACCCCGCGCGGCAAGAACGGAGCCACCTTGCCCACTCCGGTACCGAGAGCCCTCCTCGTCGCCCTCCTCGCAGGACTCTGCTGCGCCGGCGCCACCCGTGACGTACCGGAACCCTTCTGGACCGCCCCCGACTCCCGAGCCGCCCAACAGGCAGCCGCCTGGCGCGAGGCCGGCCGGACAGCAGACGCCACGCTGATGGACCGCATCGCCGCAAGACCCGAGGCCGAGTGGCTCAACGGACCCGACCCCGGCCCAGTCGTCCGCGCCCGCACCACCGCCGCCGCCCGAGCCGGCCGCACCGCCGTACTCGTCGCGTACTACATCCCGAACCGTGACTGCGGCCAGTACTCCCTCGGCGGCGCCCCCACCGCGACGGCCTACCGCGCCTGGATCGACGAGTTCGCGACCGCCCTCGGCGACCGGGGCGCCTACGTGATCGTCGAACCGGACGCGGTCGCCCAGGTGGTCGCCGGCTGCACCCGGGTCACGGCGAGCGAACGCTACGCACTGCTCGCCCACGCCGTGGACCGCCTCAAACGCCAACCGCACACCCACGTCTACCTCGACGCCGGCAACTCCAGCTGGATCCCCGAGGCCTGGCGACTGGTCGCCGCGCTCAAGGCGTCCGGGGTCGCCCGAGCCGACGGCGTCGCCCTGAACGTCTCCAACTACCAGACGAACAAGGCGAGTTCGACGTACGGCGACGAACTCTCCAAGGACCTCACCGGCAAGCACTACGTCATCGACAGCAGCCGCAACGGCAACGGCCCCTACACCGGCACCGACGCGTGGTGCAATCCACCCGGCCGCGCCCTGGGCACCCCGCCGACGACCCGCACGGACGACCCTCTCCTCGACGCCTACCTGTGGATCAAACGCCCCGGAGAGTCCGACGGCACCTGCCGGGGCGGCCCGGCGGCAGGCTGGTGGTGGCCGTCGAACGCCCTCGAACTGGCTCGCAACGCCCGCCCCTGACTCGCGACTTGTGGCTGGCGGCTCTCGGCTTACGGCTCTTGGCTTACGGCTTGGGCTCCCACACATACCGCACGTCCGGCTCCCGCTCCTCGTTGGTGCTGCCGTCCGTGAACTCGACGGCGACGAAGCCGTGCCGCTCGTAGAACCGGTGGGCGGGCTTGTTGACCTGGAAGGTCCACAACTCCAGGCCCCCTGGACTCCGTTCCTTCGCGAGCGCGACGAAGCGGTCCCCGAGCCCCCGCCCGCGCCAGTCCGGTTCGAGGTACAGCTGGGACAGCACATCGCCGTTGACCACCATCAGCCCCACGATCCCGCCGCCGTCCCCCGCGTCGGCCACCCAGATATCCCGCAACGGCACGACGACGTCCCGGAAGTAGTCCCGCACGTCGTCGGCGGACCGTGGACTGACGACGGTCGGCAGCGCGGCGGCGAACGAACGCAGCCACACGTCCGCTGCGGGGCGCGCGTCGGGGCCGGCCGCCCGGCGGATCGTGACGTCGGCTTCGGAGTCGGCTTCGGCTTCGGAGTCGGAGTTCACGACTGCGCCACCTCTCCGTCCCCCTCTCCCCCTTCCGGTACGACGGCTGTCGCCGTGATCTCTACGAGTTGCCCGGTGTACCCGAGGCAGGCCACACCGACGAGCGTGGACGAATGCGGTCCCACGCTGAGCCCGGACGCCTCGACCACCTCCCACACGGCGGACAACACCGAGGGCTCGCTACTCACGACATACACGTCCGTCGCGACGACCTGCCCCAAGTCGCTGCCGACCGCCCGCAGTTGCTCACCGAGATTCACCAGCACCTGCTCGGCCTGACGCACCGCGTCGTCCGCGCCCACCACCTTGCCGTCGACGTCGAGCGGGACCGCCCCGGCGAGAAAGGCGAGCTTCGTGCCTGCTTCGACGACGGTGGCGTGGGAGTAGGTGGGTGGTGGGAAGAGGGCGGGGACGGTGACGCGTTCGAGCACGGGGTCTCCCAGGGGACGGTCGGTCGGCAGTCGGCAGTCGGCAGTTGGTGATTGGCGGTGGGCGGTGGACGCGATGCGGGCGTCAGCCGATCACAAGGACGACGGCGCCCGCATCCGAATTTCCGCTTTCCGCCAGAGAACCCGGGGGCCGAGGGCGCAGGGGAACATCGCTCAGGCACGTCATTCCGGAGGTGGACCGCCCTCCCGTTCAAACAGCTGGCGTTCGCCTTCCTGGGCGAGGACCGGGTACGCCTCGGTGTACTCGGCCGCCGGCTCGGCCGCGATGCGCGCCAGCACCTCCCGCCGCCTGCGCCGAGCGGCGTCCCGCGCCGCGGCCGACCTTCGCGCGGCAGCCGCCGAAACGGCCCGGAACTCCTCGCTCCGCTCAGCGGTCTCGACCCGTTCGACGCGGTACAGGCGGATCCGCGGAGCCGCCTGAGAATGCGGACTGACCCGCAACAGGTCGGGTTCACCGAGCAGTTGACGCACCATCCCGGCCGTCCATCCCCGCGCGCGCAACCCGGCCACGGAGAGATGCGTGCGAGCGGCGTGCGAGTCACCGCCGCCCGCCGCGTCCCACCCCTGCCCCTGCCCCTGCCCCTGCCCCTGCCTCTGCCCTTGCCTCTGATCCTGACCCTGTTCCTGTGGGCTCTCGTCCGTCTCGTGCGCTGCCATCGGCCGCTCCCCCGTGGTGACTCTCAGTGACCACTCCAGTGAAGCGCGTACCACTGACAATCGGCCCGACGGCCTCACGCGGCGAGGGTGACCTCAGACTCCGGAAGCGTCCGGAGCGGCAGGACCTGTTTGATCAGGGTCTGTTTGAACCGCCGGGGGGGGGGTGCTCCGATTCGCCCTTGCCGCCGCATCCTCGGGAGTGCGCGGTGCGGGCAGGTCGATGAGGTCGCCGACCTCGGCCACCTCCTGCAAGGTCCGCGCCAATGACCTCAGCACACCCCGCACCTCCGCGATCGCACCACGCAGGGCGGCCGCGTGTTCCCACTCCCGTTCCCACGCCACCGGATCGCGTCCTTCGGGCCGCTGGGACTCGTAGGCGGCGAGGCGGGGATGCCAGGTCGCGAGGAGGGGGCGCAGGACGCGGTTGAGGACGGTGACCGCGAGAACGGCGAAGCTGACGTGACCAGGGGCACGGGCGGGGCGATCTGGGGCCCGTGGCGGTGGAGGATGTCGCGGGTGGTGCCGAAGAACGTGTAGAAGGAGGACAGTGCCTCGCGCAGGAAGCCCTCGTCGGCGGCGAGTTCCTCGACCGACACGCGGGTGACAAGCTGTAGGTACAGCTCCCAGGCCGCGCTGCGCTCCGCGTCGGCCGGTTCCCAGGTGCCGGAGATCTCGCCGACGAACAGGATCGTCAGTCTGGCCGTGATCTGTGACGGACCGCCCGGACCCGCCGCCTGCGCTGCCTGTGTCTCATGATCGCCCTCCCCGGTACCCGCAGTAGGGTAAGCCGTCGTGTGGGATGTCTTCCTCAGCTACAGCCGCGGTGATGTGGAGCGGGTCCGACCGCTCGCGCAGGTGCTGCGCGACGGCGGCCTTGAGGTGTTCACCGACGAGACCGAGGTCGCCTCCTTCGCCGGCATCAGCGACACCATCCGACGCGAACTGGCCCGCTCCAAGGCGCTGCTCGCCTACTACTCCACCGGCTACCCCGAACGCGAGGCCTGCCAATGGGAGTTGACGACGGCCTATCTGGCGGGCCTGGGGGAGGGCGATCCGCGCGGCCGCGTCATGGTGGTCAACCCCGAGGCGACCTCCGACCACATCCACCCCGTCGAACTCCGCGACGCCCGGCACGCCTCGGCCGACGACCCCGCCGCCCTGGTGGCCGACGTACGCGAGCACGTCGCCCGCCTCGACGGCTCGATGGCCATCCAGGAACGTGCCGTACGACGCTGGCTGTTGGGCTCCCCGGAGCCGCGCCTCGACTTCCTGGGCCGCCTCTCCGAACTCTGGCAGGTGCACTCCGCCCTGCACGCCCACTCCGCGCCCCTGGTCACCGGCCGCGACGCCCCGCGTGCCGTACAGATCCGCGGCATGGCCGGCATCGGCAAGTCGGCGCTCGCCCAGGAGTACGCCCTCCGCTTCGAGGCGGCCTACCCGGGCGGTGTCTTCTGGGTGAGCGGGCAGGCGTACGACGACTCCGTGCGGGCCCTTTCCGACTCCGCCGCCACGTCCTTCGGTGCCGACGGGCCGTTCCTGTGGATCGTCGACTCCGTCCCCGCCGACCGGCTCACCGCCCGCGACATCGCCGCGATGGCGGCGCCCCACCCGCGCGGCCGCACCGTCTTCACCCTGCGCAGCCGCGCCTACGCCGGAATCGGCACCCCCGTAGACCTGGAACCGCTCGACGCCCTCCACGCGCGCGTGCTCGTCGGCGGTGACGAGGCGCTGGCCGAGGCGGTGGAGGGACATCCGCTCGCCCTCGGACTCCTGGGGCGCGCGATCCGGGCCGGGCACCGGCCGCGCGAGCTGTACGACCGGCTGCACGCGCGCGGGGGATCGCTTCTCGACACGCTCGCCGGGACGGACGTGACCGGCGCTCTCGTACGGGACGTGGACACGGCGGAGGCCGCCGACGTCCTGCGCTGCGCCGCCGTACTGCACCCGTTGCCGCTGACGGTGGAGGACGCGGAGCGTGTGCTCGCCGCCGTCGACCGGGTGCCCAGGGCTGTCGCCGCCCGGCGGGCCGGGAACGGTGTCGCCGAACTGCGTGTACGCGGTCTGCTGGCGCCGGTGGCCGACGGCGGCTGGCGGCTCCACCCGGTCACCCTGCACGCCTGGCACCACCACGACCCGGCCCTCCTCCAACACGGCCTGGACGCGGCCGACTTCGACGAGCAGTCGGGCAGCGAGATTGTCGACCGCACAAAGACGGCGGGCGACGCGGTGACCCCGGCGCAGGGCGGTACGGCCGAACTGGTCTACCGGCACGGCGACTTCGGCACCGGTGTCACGGAGGTGACCGTCGAGGTGGCGGGCGAGGGGGTCGTGGAACTGTCCCTGGACGGCGGCCCGGCGCTCGCCCAACTCGCCCTGCCCGCACCCACATCGGGCCCGTACGACTACACCACGCTCGCCGCCGGGATCGTCGCCGAGGGCGTGCACGATGTGCACCTGAAGCTGCGCGGCCCACTGCGGCTCGCGCATGTCGGCTTCTTCGGCTGAGGGTCCGGAGAGGTCGACACGCCGGTCCGGGAGGACCGGCACCAAAGAAGGGGCCCGGCACCGGAAGGCATCGGTGCCGGGCCCCTTTCGGGGAGGCTATATGAAAATGGATCCCATTAGCTAGGGCCGGCGGGTGAGACGACGGTCAGAGCGACCGTCCTCGTCCGGAGAACGCTCAGAGCGCGAGGCCCGTGAGCACCAGCACCCGCTCGTAGGTGTAGTCGTCCATCGCGAACTTGACGCCCTCGCGGCCGACACCGGACTGCTTGGCACCGCCGTACGGCATCTGGTCGGCGCGGTAGGACGGGACGTCGCCGATGACGACACCGCCGACCTCAAGCGCGCGGTGGGCGCGGAAGGCGACCTGCACGTCGTGCGTGAACACCCCTGCCTGGAGGCCGTACTTGGAGTCGTTGGCGGCGGCGAAGGCGGCGGCCTCGCCGTCCACCTTCGTCACGGTCAGCACCGGTCCGAAGACCTCCTCGCAGGAGATCGTCGCGCTGGCCGGTACGTCGGTGAGGACGGTCGGCGCGTACGAGGCGCCGTCGCGCTTGCCGCCGGTGAGGAGGGTGGCGCCCGCCTCGACGGCCTCCTGGACCCACGACTCGACGCGCTGCGCGGCGGCCTCGCTGACCAGCGGCCCGACGTCCGTCTTGGCGTCGCTCGGGTCACCGGTGACCTGGGCCTCGACGGCGGCGACTATGCGCGGGAGCAGCCGGTCGTAGACGGAGGCGTCGGCGATGACCCGCTGCACGGAGATGCAGGACTGGCCGCCCTGGTAGTTGGAGAAGGTGGCGATGCGGGTCGCGGCCCAGTCGAGGTCGGCGTCGGAGGAGTAGTCCCCGAGGACCACGGCCGCGCCGTTGCCGCCCAGTTCCAAGGTGCAGTGCTTGCGCGGCACCGAGTCCATGATCGCGTAGCCGACCTTCTCCGAACCGGTGAAGGAGATCACCGGCAGCCGCTCGTCCTGGACGAGGGCGGGCATGTGGTCGTTGGCGACCGGCAGGACGCTCCACGCGCCGACGGGCAGCTCCGACTCGGCGAGCAGGTCGCCGATGATCAGGCCGGAGAGCGGGGTGGCCGGGGCCGGCTTGAGGATGATCGGCACGCCGGCCGCGATCGCGGGGGCGATCTTGTGGGCGCAGAGGTTCAGCGGGAAGTTGAAGGGCGCGATGCCGAGGACGACGCCCTTCGGGAAGCGCCGGGTGAGGGCGAGCCGGCCCTGGCCGCCGGCGTCGGTGTCGAGGCGCTGGGCCTCGCCGCCGTTGAAGCGCCGGGCCTCCTCCGCCGCGAACCGGAACACGGACACGGCGCGGCCGACCTCACCACGCGCCCACTTGATCGGCTTGCCGTTCTCGGCGGAGATGAGCTGCGCGATCTCCTCGGTCCGCTCGACGAGTCGCCGGCTGACGTGGTCGAGGGCGGCGGCGCGGACGTGGGCGGGGGTCGCGGCGAACTCGTCCCGTACGGCGTACGCGGCGGCCACCGCCTCCTCGACCTGGGCGTCGGTCGGCACGCTGACCTTGCCGACGAGACGTCCGTCCCAGGGTGAGGTGACGTCGAAGGTGTCCTCGCCGGTGGCCTGGCGGCCGGCGAGCCAGAAGGCGTGGGTGACTGCCACAGTTTCGTTGGGCATTGCGTGTGCCGGCCCTTCCGCGTTGGGGGTGCTTGTTCTAGGTGTGACTCGGTGCTTCTCGGTGCTTCTCGGTGCTTCGTGTTACTCGGTGCTGCTCGATGCTTCTCGGTCAACGGTAGGTGCGGGGAAGCGGGGGCGCGTTTGTCCGGGCCGTAGCAGTACCAGGCCGGGACACTCCAGTTCGGCAGATGCCGTGCCGCCTACTCCGCCGCGGCCGTCGCCTTCAGCGCGAGCCACAACTCCATCCGTACGTCCGGATCGTCCAGCGACCGCCCGAGGATCTCCTCGACGCGCCGCATCCGGTACCGCAAGGTGTGCCGGTGCACCCCGAGATCCGCGGCCGCCGCGTCCCACTGCCCGTGCCGGGACAGCCACGCCCGCAGCGAGGCGACGAGATCCCCGCGCCCGGTGGCATCGTGCTCGGACAGCGGCCGCAGCAACCCGTCCGCGAACGCGCGTACCGCGTCGTCCGCGAGCAGCGGCAACACGGAACCGGCGGCCAGTTGCTCGTGCTCGACGAGCACCCGCCCGCGCCTCCGGGCCACGGACAACGCCTGCTCGGCCTGCTTGTATGCGGCCGCCGCGGCGATGGGCCCGGCCGGCGCGGAGAGCCCGACGACGAGTTCGTCCTCGTCACCGGTGCGCTCCCCCGCGGTCGAGGAGGCCCGTTCGGCCTCGGTCGTCGCCGCGTACTCCCCGCACGCCTCGACGGCAGCGCCGCCGTCCACGGCCAGCACGACCAGCCGTTCCGGCCCTTCCGCTACGACGAGCACGGCCTCCCCCGACCGCGCGGCCGCCGATTCCACGACCTCGGCGAGCCCGTCCAGGAGTTCACCGTCCGCCGACTCCCCCACGATGATCCGGAACGGCGCGTCGAGGAGCCCGCCGTACAGGTCCCCGGCGACCGCCCGAGCGTGGTCCGGCTGCCCGGCGAGCAGCATCCGCAGCACGGCCGCGCCGATCCGCTCCTGGGCGGCCTGTAGGGAACGCGAGCGTTCCGTGGTGAGGGTCAGAAGCGCGATCGCGGAGTGCACGGCGTACCGCTCCGCCGTCCCGAGCGCCGATTCCGTCCCTACGGCGAGTGCGGCGCGCGGGCGGCGGCCGGTGCCGAGGGTGTGCAGTTCGACGCGGTCCTCGTTGTCCGGGCCGCCCACGACGGACGAGGCCGGGGCAGGCCGGTCCCGGAGCCGCTCCACATCGGCCGTGAGCCGGGCGGCGCGGCGGCCCGCCCACTCCGGTGCGGTGGCGACGACGGCGCCCGACGCGTCGTAGAGCGCGGCCCAGCCGTCGACCTGCGCGGCGAGCGCGGCGAGGAGTCCCTCGGGGCCGTCGGTGAGGGCCTGCTTGGTGAGCTCGCGCTGCGCGGCGAAGCCGGCGGTGACGGAGCGGTACTGGTCGGCGGCGATCGCGGCGGAGACGGCCTTGCTGATCGCGATGAACGGGGTGCGCCGGGGTACTTCGAGCAGCGGCAGCCCTTCTTCCCCTGCGGTGTCGACCAGCGCCTTCGGAATCTCGTCGTAGTTGACCCCGACGGCGAACCCCAGCCCGACGACTCCCGCCCCCACCAGCCGCTTCACATACCGCCGCATGGCCTTCGCGTCCTCCGCGTCCAGCTTCAACGCGGTGGTCAGCAGCAGCTCCCCGCCCTCCATGTACGGCACCGGATCCGCCAGCTCACTGACATGCGCCCACCGGACGGGCACGTCCAGCCGGTCCTCGCCGGCGCGCACGGTGAGCTTGAGCGCGGAGTGGTGGACGAGGGAGGCGAGCGTGGGGGGCATGGTGCCTTCAGGTGGAGGAAGAACAGACGATCATGGCGATCTTTTGGCCGCCGCGTATGAACGGGCTGTGTCGATTCTGCCTCACCGTATGGGCGGGGCGTACCTGTATGTCCGGTTCAGAGGCCGGGGGCTCGCAGATCCACCAGTGACGGCGGGGTGTGCTTCCCCTCGACCGTCGTGAGCGACAGCACCGCGTGCCCCGGCGGCACCTCGTGCGCGAGTTGGGACGCGGACCACCGCTCCCGCTCGACCTGTCGTACGGTCACGGCCTCCGTCGTGACCGCCCGGCCCGTCACCAGCTTGCGCAGGGCGTGGATGGCCCGGGTCATCGGCTGGTCCGCGAAGACGGTGTGCTGGGCCACGTCCCGGGTCTCCACCCACTCCGTGCCCCAGGCGTGGGCGAAGCGGCTGCCGTCCCAGGTCGTGACTCCCGAGAAGGCCATCCGGCAGCCGACCGCTCCGTGCAGCGGTCCGTGCAGCGCCTCGGGGACGTCGCCGAGCGTACGCAGGGCGAGGAGCACGCCCGCGTTCTGCGAGCGCAGACGCTGCATGCGCCGTACCGACTCGGTGGTCACCGTCCCGGTGGCGTCGTCGAGGACGAGACAGGCGAAGTGCCTGCGCCCGGTGTCGTGCACGACATGGTCGAACTGGGCCAGGACCAGCCGGGTGATCAGCCGGGAGGCCTCCTCGTGCCCGTGGGCCGGCACGTCGATGCGGACCCGCAGCGGGTGATGGGCGACGGCGCGCAGCGAGAACGGCCGGACGGCCGCGTCGCCGGTGCCGAAGAAGTCGGCGAACACGGGCCGGTCCAGCAGCGCGAGCCGGTCGGCGAGCACCGGACCCGGGTCGGCGGCACCGCCGGTCTGCCGGGCCCGGGCGTCGAGATCGCGGCGCAGGCCGGCGTGCTCCGGCGCCGACAGTGCCTGGCGCAGGGCGTCGAGCGCCGACGGTTCGCCCTCCAGGAGGTCCCGCAGGACGGGCAGGGGCGGGAAGGCGCCGTACACCGCCCGGTACGGCCCGAGCAGCTGGGCGAGCGCGGTCGCGGCCCGCTGGGCGCCGACGGTGTCGAGGTCTCCGACCAGTCCCTCGGCGAGGAACGCGGCGGCCGCGTCGGGGTCGGTGGTGTCGGCGTAGGGATCCAGGTCGTAGACGGAAGCGGGGTCCCCGATCCGCACCACGACGTCGTACGCCGAGTCCGGGCCGAGCGGGGTGCCGGCCGCGCAGACCGCGACGACGGCAGACTGTCCGGTCAGCGCCCGCAGCGCGAGGGACTCGACGACCGGGGCGACCACATGCTTGGTCTTGCCGGAGCCGGACGGCCCCACGACGAGGAGCGAGGTGCCGAGCGCGTCGGGGCCTAGGGCGGCGCCCGCGCCGCGATAGGCCGACGGCGTACGCTCCCCGGCCGTCCACTGTCCGATGCGCACCTGTCCGTCCAGCAGGTCGTGCCGTGCGGCACGGCCGGGCAGGTCCCGGGCTCCGGACGGGTGGACCCAGGCCGCCGCCCCCTTGCGCAGCACCGTGTCGCTGAAGACGGCCACCTGCGCTTCCCTGCGGGCGGTTTCCCACGCGTGGCCGACCCGGGCGCAGTCCACGTCGTTCATCCGGCCCGTGAGCACTTCGGCGGTGAGAAGCTCCGCCGCCTCGTACTGGCCCGCCTCGCGCAGCTCGGGCCACTGGGCGGGCAGCAGAGCGGCGGGCTCCGGCCGAGCCTCGCCCTCTCCCGTACGGCCGCGCGCGGCGAGCCGTTCCTTCGCGAGCGCCCACCAGCCGCCGAGCCGGGCGAAGGGCCACAGGACCAGCGCGGTGATGAGTGCGTACAGCGTGTCGGTGAAGAGCACCGACTGGAAGAGATCGGGGCCGCCGGCGATCAGGACGACAAGGGAGAACAGCGGGTCCTGGACCGGCAGGGGCGCCCAGCCGACACCGGGAAAGGCGGAGGGGAACACGAAGCTGAGCGCGATGAGACCGCCGACGAGCGCCAGCAGAGCGCGAGCGGGCTGGGGGCGAGCGCCGATCACGTGCCGGGCCATCTCGAGCCAGCCGCCCAGCCTGACGACGGCGTAGACGAGCAGGGCGAAGAAGACACCGTCGTAGACGCTGATGGCGTCCGCGCCCTGGTTCCCCTTGGGGGACACCGTCCCCGCCCACCACCAGTCGCTCGGGGTGAACAGCTTGAGCAGGGCCCACTGGTACGGCACCGCACCGTGGCGCCAGAAGGACCACACGATCACCGCCACCACCAGGGGGACCAGCAGACCGAGGATCGCGACCGGGGAGAGTCGCGCCGACGCCCGGTCGGCCTTGGGCGGGCGGTATCCATAGCGCCAGATGCCGGGGGCGGCGGCCGGCCGGGGCTCGTTCAGCCAGTCGGCGACGGCCGGGGCGGACCGTGGCGGCTGTTCGGGCGCGGGTGTCGTACCCGGTGTCCGCGCAGGCCGCGGCGGCACGGCCGGTACCTCCGGCGGCCGCGCCGGACGCGGCACAGGATTGGCCTGTGTGTGTCGCGCGTCCTGCGTCCCGTCGCTGTCCATCGCCCTTGCCCCCTGACCAGCCGTTCCGTCCACCGTCAGCGAGTCAATCTAACGTGCCTGGAAGGGGAGTTCACCGTTTACGCGGCCGGGCCCGCACGGATCCTCGCGATACCGGCACTGTCCACGGCGCGGCGCGGTGGGTCTCCACCGCATCCAGGTGGCGCTGTTTGGCCTCGATACGTGCGTCTTTGTCCATCTGGGCCTGGCTCTTAT
>NZ_JBLTJC010000339.1:0-11217 GCF_048158785.1 Streptomyces colwelliae
CCTCACGCACCCCAACCCCCTTGTGACGCACGTCACTTATGAGGCTCCTGTGTCCGCTGAGTTACATCGTTCGGCATCCCGTACATAGCGGCGTACGCTCCCCTACCCCACAGGAGACGCGCATGTCGCGCAGGAGAACCGCCAGTACGAAGAAGAAGCTGGCGCTGCTGGTCACCGCCGCGGCGGTCGCGGGCGGCGGGGCCTTCGCCCTGGCCACCACGTCGAACGCGTCGCAGTCGACGGCACAGAACGCCAAGACGCTGTCCGCCGCGAACTCGACGGTCTGCCAGGGACTCGCCACCGCGCTCGGCAACAACCAGAAGTTCATCGACGGTCAACGGGCCGCGCCCGACGCCCAGTCGAGCGCGCGGATCGCCAACCGCGAAGCGGTCATCGCGCAGATCAAGGTGCAGCAGAAGGCGTCCGGTTGTGCGGTTGGGGAGTCGGCTCAGGACTCCCAGGTCGCACAGCCGGCGCAGTCGGCGCCCGCGGGTTCCACCGCCACCACCCCGGCCGCGACCCCGCCGGCGACGGGCAACACGGGTGGCGGCAACGCCGCCGCGGGCAGCCAGGTGTGCAACGGCTCGACCGTCACGCTCTCCGGCGAGGCCGGTGCGCCGGCCGCGTCCAGCAACCAGTTCCCGGCGGGTACGACGCTGAAGGTCACCAACCTGGACAACAACAAGTCCACGACGGTGAAGGTGACTTCGGTCTCCGGCAGCTGTGTCCTGCTGAACAACGCCGCATTCGAACAGGTCCGTGAGCCCGGCAAGTTCCTCATCCGCCGCGCTCTGATCCAGAAGGTGGGGTGACGCCCCGGGTCCCAGAAAACCGGTGAGGTGACGGCCCTGTCGCTCGGGCCGCCACCAGGTACGTGTCATAGGTCCCGCTGCTTCCGGCCAGAAGCAGCGGGACCGACGCGTTCCCACCCATCACCCATCACCCGCCGCCCGATGCCCGATGCCCGCCACCCGATGCCCACGCGCCACGCGCCACGGGCCACGCGCCAACCCCATCGCATACGAGCCGTCCGCCCGCGCCCGTCCACCGCCCGTCCGCGCATGCGAACAGCGGGCTCACAGCCGTCTCCCCCGGTGTGCCGTGCGCAGCGCACGTGAATCGCGACACAGAGCCACCAGGTAACACGGGGTTCACGCCCGGGCAATGATCGGGAAATCGCATATTGACAGGCTGCCCGGCATGAATCGCGGCGCTCCAGTGCCGCTGCGCCGCAGCACCCGCAAGTGCGCCTAAAAGACCCACCCCGAAGGATGTGGCCCGTGACCTTCAAGGCTGAGTACATCTGGATCGACGGCACCCAGCCGACGGCCAAGCTCCGTTCCAAGACGAAGATCCTGGCCGATGACGCCAAGGGTGCCGAGCTCCCGATCTGGGGCTTCGACGGGTCGTCCACGAACCAGGCCGAGGGGCACTCCTCGGACCGCGTGCTCAAGCCGGTCTCCTCCTACCCGGACCCGATCCGCGGCGGCGACGACATCCTCGTCATGTGCGAGGTCCTCGAGATCGACATGACGCCGCACGAGTCCAACACGCGTGCCGCGCTGGCCGAGGTCGCCGCGAAGTACGCCGCTCAGGAGCCGATCTTCGGCATCGAGCAGGAGTACACCTTCTTCGACGGCGCCCGTCCGCTCGGCTTCCCCGAGGGCGGCTTCCCGGCGCCCCAGGGCGGCTACTACTGCGGTGTCGGCGCCGACGAGATCTTCGGCCGCGAGATCGTCGAGGCCCACCTGGACAACTGCCTGAAGGCCGGTCTCGCGATCTCCGGCATCAACGCCGAGGTCATGCCCGGCCAGTGGGAGTTCCAGGTCGGCCCGGTCTCCCCGCTGGAGGTCTCCGACCACCTGTGGATCGCCCGCTGGCTGCTCTACCGCACCGCCGAGGACTTCGGCATCTCCGCGACCCTCGACCCCAAGCCGGTCAAGGGCGACTGGAACGGCGCGGGCGCGCACACCAACTTCTCCACCAAGGCCATGCGTGAGGGCTACGACGCGATCATCACCGCGTGCGAGTCCCTCGGCGAGGGCTCCAAGCCCCTCGACCACGTCAAGCACTACGGCGCCGGCATCGACGACCGCCTGACGGGCCTGCACGAGACCGCCCCGTGGAACGAGTACTCCTACGGCGTCTCCAACCGCGGCGCCTCGGTCCGTATCCCGTGGCAGGTCGAGAAGGACGGCAAGGGCTACATCGAGGACCGCCGTCCGAACGCCAACGTCGACCCGTACCTGGTGACCCGACTGATCGTCGACACCTGCTGCGCCGCCCTGGAGAAGGCCGGCCAGGTCTGATCCACCCCCGCTCGTACGAGGAGGCGTCCACCGTCGTGGTGGGCGCCTCCTCGCGTTGTCAGTGGTGCGTGCCATGGTTGGGGACATGGAGATCGACGGGGCTCTCGACATCAGGATCGAGACGGAGAACAGGCAGACGCACAGCCGCGTTTCGGCGCTACGGCTGCGGGAGCTGGTGGCACGGATCGGTGGCGCGGGCGACCGTTTCCTGGTCGTGCAGCGGATACCGGACCTCCCGGACGTGTTCGCCCAGGTGTGGCACGAGCAGGGCGGGGACTACCGGCTGGAACACCGGCTGAGCGAGGACGAGTTCTACGGTACGAACCTGGACTCCCCGGACCGGGTGGCGGATCTCCTGACCGACTGGGCACGGCAGGCGGAGGCCGGCTGGGACGCGGGCGCCGACTGGGAGCCGGTCGACCTGGGGCCCCGGGAGGAGGTGCCCGAGCTGCCGGACGAGGTGCGGGAGGAGGTCGAGGAGCGGGTCCGGACACGGCTGCGCTGCGGCTACGACAGCCGGAAGATACTGACCGAGATCGCCGAGGACTATCTCGTCGACGGTGACGAGCGGCCGGTGTCGCGCGCGCAGGCCTCGCGGCTGGTCGACCGGTTGTGGCTGGATCGGGTGGCCGAGCAGGCGGTCTGGGAGGGCGTCACCGACCCGGACCGGCTCACCCGAGCCTTCGAGGCGCTGGACGCGAGCGGCATCACCGCCCGGGAGAACTTCGCCTGCTGCCGGGGCTGCGGCCTCTCGGAGATAGGCGCGGAGCGGGAGGACGCCCGCGGTTTCGTCTTCTTCCACCGGCAGGTCACGGAGCACGCCGTCGAGGGGTACGGACTCGCCCTGCACTACGGCGGGTTCGACGGTTCGGCCGAGACCACCGCGACCGTCGGGCACGAGATCCTGGCCGCGCTCCGTGCGGCCGGGCTGTCCGCCGACTGGGATGGCGATCCGGACAAGGCGATCGACGTCGGACCGCTGACCTGGCACAAACGACTGGTGGGATGAGGGGCCGGGCGTCGACTTCACGCCAAGGAGGCGTCCAAGCTGTGAGAGGAGGGTCCTGTCCCGGGCCTGTGTCTGCTTCAATGGGCCCATGGCCAGCTTTCAGAAGTGCAGCGCGACGGGTCGCCATGACCTCGAGCCCTTCTGGCCTTCCCGTCAGCACCATGACTTCGACCGGGTGTGTTGTCGCGCGATGAACGCGCCGGCCCTCTAAAGCCGTACCACCCTCGGCCTCCGGCCTGCGCGACTCGACGTACGTCCCTCGACGAACCTCTCGCGCGAAAGAGCTGACTTCTCATGGCGATCATCCGTTCCCTCCCCGCACTTCCCTCCGACACGCTCGACACCCCCGCTCCGAACGCTCCACGGCACCATCTGCGCGCCGTGGACCGGGACGAGGTGATCGACGTGACGGAGTTCCTGCCCCCGGGCGCCACCTGGCTG
Source organism: Streptomyces colwelliae (assembly GCF_048158785.1). NCBI lineage: Bacteria > Bacillati > Actinomycetota > Actinomycetes > Kitasatosporales > Streptomycetaceae > Streptomyces > Streptomyces colwelliae. Next base: position 3,760 of record NZ_JBLTJC010000339.1, read on the forward strand.
CCCGCGCCCCCGCACACGTTGCCCACGCTGCCGGGGCAGCCGCCGATGGTCGGGTACCTCGTCCTCATCCCGGCCGACAGCCCGCACCTCACCCGGACCAGCCTCCCGGTCCCGCCCCTCCCCGATGAGGCCGAGCCGCTCGTCCGCGTCGACACCGTGCAGCGCACCGCCCAGCTGAACGGCGCGGAACTCGACCTGACGTACCTGGAGTTCGAACTCCTCGCCCATCTCGTCGCGCACCCCAACCGGGTTCACACCCGCGACCAGTTGGTCACCACGGTGTGGGGATACGGGCATGTGGGCGACGGCCGTACCGTCGACGTCCACATCGCCCGGCTGCGCCGCAAGCTGGGCGTCGAGCACCGCAAGGCGATCCAGACGGTGCGCCGGGTCGGGTACAAGTACACGCCGCCGACAGCGCGTTGATCATCGGCGGTCCGGTGATCTGCTGATGGCAGATCGGCGTTCCGTTCCGTGGGACCCGCGGGCAGAGTCGTCGGTATGAGACTTCTGGTGCTGGGCGGTACGGAGTTCGCGGGGCGGGCCGTCGTGGAGGCTGCCCTCGGTCGGGGCTGGGAGGTGACCGTCCTCAACCGGGGCCGGCATCAACCCCCGGCCGGGGTACGGGCGTTGCGAGGTGACCGCACCGCGCCCGGCGGGCTCGCCGCGCTGGCCTCCGGCGAGTGGGATGCCGTGATCGACACCTGGTCGGCGGCGCCGCGCGCGGTCGACGACGCGGCGCGGCTGCTGGCCGACCGGGTGGGCCGGTATGTGTACGTGTCGAGCTGTTCGGTGTACGCGTGGGCGCCGCCCTCGGGGTACGGGGAGGACGCGCCGCTCGTCGAGGGGGCCTCGCCCTCCGCCGACAAGACCGACTACGCGCGTGACAAGCGGGGCGGGGAGCTGGCCGCGCTCGGGGCGTTCGGGGCGGAGCGGTCGGTGTTCGCTCGGGCCGGGCTGATTCTCGGGCCGTACGAGAACATCGGGCGGTTGCCGTGGTGGTTGGGGCGGGTCGCTCGTGGTGGGCCGGTGCTGGCGCCCGGGCCTCGGGATCTGGCGCTTCAGTATGTCGATGTGCGGGATCTTGCGGAGTGGTTGCTCGGGGCGGTGGAGCGGGAGTTGAGCGGGGCGTACAACCTGATCTCGGCGCAGGGGCACGCGACGATGGGGTCTCTGCTGGACGCGTGTGTGCGGGTTACCGGTGGAGGGGCTGAGCTGCGGTGGACCGCGCCTGAGGTGGTGCTCTCCGCTGGGATCGAGCCGTGGACCCAGTTGCCGGTGTGGGTGCCGCCGGGGAGTGAGGGGTACGACGCGTTGCACAGTGCGGATGTTTCTCGGGCGGTTGCCACGGGGTTGAGGTGCCGGTCTGTCGACGAGACGGTGGCTGACACGTGGGCGTGGTTGCGGAGCATCGGGGGGTCCGCACCGCAGCGGGCTGACCGTCCGGCGGTGGGGCTTGACCCTGCTGTGGAGGCGAAGGTGCTGGGGGTGCCGTTGGAGTGGTAGTTCGTTGGGTGCGGGTCGGTGGGGGCTGGTCGCGCAGTTCCCCTCGCCCCTAAAAGCAGGTGGGGTTAGCACCACCCCCTTCGTGGTGGCCGGGACCCGTGACCTTGTCGTTCCGTTCGGTGAGACTGGCCGTATGGACACGAACAGCGATGGTGGGCGGGCCCGTACCGTTCTCACGGCCGGGCTGCGTGCGCTTGCCCTTGCCCTTCTCTCCCTTTACGGGTCCCTCGTACTCTTCGTCCTCACGCTCGTCTCCCTGGTGCTCATCCCCCTGGGCCTCGGGCTGATCACCACACCCTGGGTGCTCAGCGCGGTACGTGCCCACGCGAACCTGCGGCGGTTCCTCGGCGCGCAGTGGTGCGAGGTGCGTATTCCGGTGGCGTACCGGGCCATCCCCGCCGGCGCGCGGCCGTGGACCCGTACCTTTCGCATGCTCGGCGATCCCGCCACCTGGCGGGATCTGCGGTGGCTGCCCGTCGACATGGTCGCCGGGTTCGTCACCGCGCTGGTGCCCGCGGCCCTGGTGTTCTATCCGCTGGAGGGGTTCGCGTTGGCGTTCGGGCTGTGGCGGGTTTTCACGGACGGGACGTATGTCGGGTGGTGGTACGGCTTCGTGCCGGTGAGTGGGCAGGGCAGTGCGCTGCTCGCGGGTGCGCTGGGTGTCGCGATCCTCGTCGCCTCCTACTTCCTCACTCCTCCGCTGCTGCGCGTCCATTTCCTGCTGACGCGTTCCCTCCTCGCCCCGGGGCGGGGTCAACTCGCCGAGCGTGTACGGGTGTTGACCGAGACGCGACGGGACGCGGTGGATGGTTCCGCCGCCGAGCTACGGCGGATCGAGCGCGATCTGCACGACGGGGCGCAGGCCCGGCTGGTGGCCATGGGGATGGATCTCGGCACCATCGAGGCGCTGTTGGAGAAGAACCCGGCCAAGGCCCGGGAGCTGCTCGCCCGCGCCCGGCAGTCCTCAGCCGAGGCCCTCGGCGAACTGCGCGATCTCGTGCGCGGTATTCATCCTCCGGTGCTGGCCGAGCGTGGACTCGCGGATGCCGTACGGGCGTTGGCGTTGCGGATGCCGGTGACCACCGAGGTGCGGGCGGAGCTCGGGGGTGGGCGGGCCGACGCGCCGGTCGAGTCGGCCGCGTACTTCGCCGTCAGCGAGGTGCTCACCAACGCCGTGAAGCATTCCGGTGCCGACCGGATCTGGGTCGACATGCGTCATGTGGAAGGGGCGTTGCGGATCTCCGTCACCGACAACGGCTCGGGTGGTGCTGTGGTCGGGGGCGGGTCGGGGCTCTCCGGAGTCGAGCGGCGGCTGGGTACATTCGACGGCGTCCTGGCCGTCAGCAGTCCCGCGGGCGGTCCCACCATGGTGACCATGGAGATTCCGTGCGCGTTGTCCTAGCCGAAGACCTGTTCCTGCTGCGGGACGGGCTGGTCAGGCTGTTGGAGGCCTACGACTTCGAGATCGTCGCGGCGGTGGAGAGTGGGCCCGAACTCACCAAGGCGCTGGCCGAGTTGGCGCCCGATGTCGCCGTGGTCGACGTGCGGCTGCCGCCCACGCACACCGATGAGGGCTTGCAGTGCGCGCTGCGGGCGCGACGGGATCGGCCGGGGCTGCCGGTGCTCGTGCTGTCGCAGCACGTGGAGCAGTTGTACGCGCGGGAGTTGCTCGCCGACGGGACCGGCGGGGTGGGCTATCTGCTGAAGGACCGGGTGTTCGACGCGGAGCAGTTCGTGGACGCCGTGCGGAGGGTGGCGGGGGGCGGGACGGTGATGGATCCGCAGGTCATTCAGCAGTTGCTGGCGCGACGGGCGGCCGACGACCGGCCGCTGGGGCGGTTGACGCCGCGGGAGGTCGAGGTGCTCGAACTGATGGCGCAGGGGCGGTCGAACGCGGCGATCGCGGGGCAACTCGTCGTAACGGAACGGGCGATCGGGAAGCACACGTCCAATATTTTCGCCAAACTGGGTCTGGAAGTCTCGGACGATGACAATCGCCGCGTGCTGGCGGTATTGGCCTATTTGGACCAAGGACGCTGAGCACTACCTGTGAGTCGATCACAACTGCTGGTGTTTAAAGGGCAGTTGGGAGGGGACTTACCCAAGAATCTCTCATCAGTTTCTGAGACGGCTGAACACTCCTGGGACCCCCTGCGTATCAAAGGGCGCCGCTTCACTCCTGTCGGGCGCCTCGCTGCCCCGCAAGGAAGTCAGAGGAGTTCCATGGGACGCAATGATCGTAAACGCCGTACGCCGCTGGCCACCAAGGCCATTGCCGCATCGGCTGCCCTAGCGCTCGGTGGGGGCGGGCTGCTCTGGGCACAGATGAACGCTTCGGCGCACGAGTCCAACTCGTCGGGGCAGAACCAGACCAAGGCCGCGAACGCCGCGGCGCAAGTCGCGACGATCGCCTGCCCGGACGTCGGCCAGCAGCTGACGAGCGTGCCTCAGAAGGCCCGTCAGGGTGTCGCCACCGAACTGGCGAACCTCGACAAGCAGATCACCGAGGCCTACGCCCGGCTCGCTTCGACGCGTCAGGCCCAGACGAATGACGCGAGCTTCGTGCAGAACGCGATCGTCGGCCCCCTCAAGGAGAAGCGGGCCGCGACGATCGACCGCATCCGCATCGACATCCAGCGAGTCGGCGGCACCGTCAACGCGGACGCGCTGAAGCAGCTCGCCGCCTGTACGACGCAGAACGCCACGAACACCACCACGGCGGGTCGCGGCGGCGGCAAGAACAACGGCGGGGGCAAGAACAACAACGGCGGCCAGAACAACGGCGGTCAGAACACCGCGGCGCCGAGCGCGAGCGCCAGTGCCTCCGCGGCGCCCCCCGCCAACAACGGTGGCCAGGCCGGCAACGGCCCGACGGCGGCCGACTTCGTGGACATCACGAAGGTGGCGAACAACGTGCAGGCGAAGCCGCAGAACAGCGGCCAGGCTTCGACCGGTTCGTTCACCACCAAGTGCGGTGTCAACGCGAACAAGAACCACAACACCGACAACGTCATCGTGGCGCCCGGCGTGACCAACGGCGCGCACCACGTGCACGACTACGTCGGCAACCAGAAGGTCAACGCGTTCTCCACGAACGACTCGCTGCTGGCCGCCCCCTCCAGCTGCCAGAACCAGAGTGACCTCTCGTCGTACTACTGGCCGGTCGTGCGTGTGCAGGACGGCACGCAGGAGGTCGACGCGAACGCGGACGGCGGTGGCAAGGAAGGCAACGTCGGCAAGATCCTGACCGCGCAGTCGGCGCAGATCAAGTACGTCGGTTCGCCGGCCAGCAAGGTCGTCGCGATGCCGCAGTTCCTGCGCATCATCACCGGTGACGCCAAGACCCTCACCAACGGTCTGGCCAACGCCAACGCGCACTGGAGCTGCACCGGCTTCGAGGACAAGGTCCAGCTGACCGAGCAGTACCCGATCTGCCCGCAGGGCAGCCAGGTGGTCCGCACCTTCGCCTTCCAGAGCTGCTGGGACGGCGTGAACGCCGACAGCGCCAACCACCGTACGCACGTTGCCTTCGCGGACCCGGCGAGCGGTGTCTGCGGGAACGGCTTCAAGGCCATCCCGCAGCTGACGATGCGCCTGGTCTACAACATCACGCCCCCCACCCTGGAGGCGGACGGCACCGTGAAGAACGCCTACGCGGTGGACGGGTTCCCGGAGCAGCTGCACAAGCCGTCGACCGACCACGACGACTTCATCAGCGTCACCAAGAACAACCTGGCGGCGAAGATCGCCAACTGCGTCAACTCCGGCAAGAAGTGCCAGTGAGTGCAGTTAGCCGGTAGCAACCGGTAGTACGAAGCGGGCGGTGGGTTCTCCCACCGCCCGCTTTCGTGTGTCCGTACGGGAGTTCAGCTGGTGTGCTTCGAGTGGTCGGTGCCGATCTCCTCGTTGCCGCCGAGCGTGGTCTGAAGCTTCTTGACGATCTTGTCGGTGCCCACGACGACCCACTTGCGGCCGACGAGGTAGAAACCGCCGTAGTCCTTCGCGTCGTTGATCCACTCGCGCTGGCCGCGGTCGGTGGCGAAGGTCGCGAGGATGAACTTGCCGTAGCTCATCTTGCAGATGGCCTGGCGGAGTTCGTCGGCGTCGGTCTGGATGTCGGGCGTGCACTTCACCTTGGCGGCCAGGCTCTCCAGGCTGCCGGTGGCCTCCGTCGGCACGGTCGCGGCCTTGGTGTCGGCACCGCAGCCCGCCAGCGCCAGCGCCGCCGTGGCGCCGGCCACCGCGAGCATCGGTCGGGTCAACCTCATCTGTCGTTCCTCCGGTCGTCCGGTCAGCAGCATGCCGCAGTCGACCCCGGCGAGGGGCCTTCTCATCCGATACGGCTCCGGAGCGCCCCGCGCTCAAATCCTTGGTCCCCGGCTGGACGCGTGTGCGAGGGTGACGCCCATGGAGCATCGTGTGGATCAGGACTGGGACGACCGTGTGACCGCCGCCTGGGCGACCTTCGACGACTGTCCGGAGGCGAGGGCGGCCGACTTCCGGTCCGTGATCGACGCGCTCGTCGCCGAACTGCCGGACGGCAGCCCGCTGGGACCGTTCGAGCGGGCCTGCGCCTGGGACTCGACGGGGCATTCCGACCTGGCCGCTCCGCTGTACCGGGAGGCGCTCGCGCGCGGGCTGAGCGGGTACAAGGGGCGCCGGGCGAAGATCCAACTCTCCAGTTCGCTGCGGAACATCGGGCAGGCCGAGGAGGGCGTCAAGTTGCTCACCTCCGAACTCGACGGCCCCTCGGACGAGTTGGACGACGCGATCCGCGCGTGCCTCGCCCTGTGCCTGTCCAGCCTGGGCCGCGACCGCGAGGGCCTCTCCCTCGTGCTGGGCGCCCTCGCGCCCCATCTGCCGCGCTACCAGCGGTCGATGGCGAACTACGCGCGGGCCCTGGTCGAGCCCGAGGACTGACCTGAGCGCCGAGTCCCCCGGGCGGCGGTGACCAACTCACCATTCGCTCGTTTTGCTGAACGTGCAGTCACAGGATGTCGCCAAGCGCCCCGCAGCTTCACCCACCGACCCGGTCGTCGATGTCGAACAGGCCGAGGCCGCGCTCGTCGAGCACTATCCACGGCTCGTCCGGCTCGCCTATCTGGTGCTCCCCCCGAGCCTCGGCCGCAACCGGCGCGTCCTGACCGCGCACGCCCTCACCCAGCGCGCCCTGCCCAGAGGCCGCGCGTCGGCGTCCGTGATCCCGGCCCAGTCGACCGGCCGCGACGGCGACCCCGGCTACGCCTTCGTCCGCCTCCACGTCGTGCGTACGGCACTGGAGGCGGGCCTCCCGCTGTCGTTCCGGGCGCTGCCCAAGCGGTCCCAACTCCCGCCGCTGCTCCCCCAGGTGTGGGGTCTGCGGCTCTTCCCGCGCTCGGGCGGCGCCGACGAACTCGCCCTGGACCAGCGGCTGTCGGCCCTCACCGGCCCGGCCCGCGCGGTGTACGTGCTGCGCGGCCTGGAGAAGCTGCCCGACGGCGACGTACGCAGGGTGCTCGCGGCAGCCGGCGTAGACGCGGATGAGGTGGACGAGGCGCTGAGCGAGGCCGACGAGACGCCCGCGCAGTACGAACTCCTCAACTCCCCCGAGTTCGACCCCTGTTCGCTGCACGCCCGGCCCACCGACCTGATGCGCCGCCGCCAGCACGGCAAGGCCGCGCTCGCCGCGGCGGCGGCCGTCGCCGTGTGCGGTGCGCTGCTCGCGCTGCCCGGCGGCGGCTGGGGCCCGGACGGCGCCGCCGCACCCTCCTACGCGGAGAACCCGGCGTCCCAAGCCGCTCTGAATCCAGGCAAGTTGACGAGAATCGCGCCCACCGCGTGGACGGTGTCCGCGCGCAAGGACTTCTCCGTCTGGCCCGCGCGAGGCGACCTCACCGAGGACACCGCCCTGCTGCGCCGCGCCCTCGCCGTCTGGGCCCGCCCCGGCGAGTCCGTCCAGGTCTCGGCCACCCC
>NZ_JBLTJC010000340.1:0-11183 GCF_048158785.1 Streptomyces colwelliae
ACCCGGTCGTGGACGAGTTGCACCTGCTGTCCGTTGGAGTCGGTGACGAACGCGACGGGGGCGGAGATCCTCGCGGAGCTCACGCCGTTGGCCGGGCGGGTGTTGGTGAACGCGTGGCCCACGGGTGTCGCGGTGGCGCCGGCCCAGCATCACGGTGGGCCTTACCCCGCTACGACCTCTACCTCAACCTCTGTTGGTGGTACGGCTATTGAGCGGTGGCTGCGGCCTGTTGCCTACCAGAACACGCCTGAAGCGTTGCTGCCGTTGGAGTTGCGGGACGGTAATCCGCTGGGGCTGCCCCGGCGTTATGACGGGCACCTGGAGCGATAGCGCCGTTGGGGGTGCGGTTTGGTTGCGTGTACCGGTCTGTTGTGGCTGGTCGCGCCGTTCCCCGCGCCCCTTAAGGCAACATCCTTGGCCTGAGATGATGAGTGGATGGACTTGGAACTCTCCCAACTGCCCTTTCCCCTCCGCACTTACGGGCCCGACGGGCACTGGTCCTACGAGGACGGTGTGCTCACGGGGTGGGCGGGGCCCCGGCAGGATCGCTTCGTGCCGCCCACCGGGGAGGGGCTGGATCCCGCGTCCGACGCGCCCCGGTTGCTCGGGGCGCCGCACGGGGACTTCCAACTCATCGCTCGCGTCACCGTCGGGTTCGCGGGGTCCTTCGATGCCGGGGTGCTGTACGTCCACGTGGGGGAGCGGGCCTGGGCGAAGTTGTGTCTGGAGTACTCGCCCGACGTGCCCACCGTCTGCACGGTGGTCACCCGGGGGCACTCGGACGACGCCAACTCCTTCACGGTGGACGGTAGTTCGGTGTGGCTGCGGGTCAGCCGCACCGGCCGCGCCTTCGCCTTCCACGCGTCCCGGGACGGTGAGCGCTGGATATTCATCCGGCTCTTCACCCTCGGTGACGAGAAGGAGACGGACGCGGCGCTGGTCGGCTTCATGACGCAGTCGCCGATGGGGGAGGGGTGTGTCGTCACGTACGACCACCTTGAGTTCAGGTCTAGTTGGCCGAACGATCTGCGAGACGGAAGCTGAGGAAGGCCGTCACCGCGAAGAGGGCCGCGCTGATCGCGAGGCTCTCCCGCAGGCCCGCCGTGAAGCCTTCGGAGACCAGCGCCCCGAACACGGCGATTCCCAGTCCGCCCGCCACCTGACGCGCGGAGTTGAGCACCCCAGCGGCAAGGCCCGCCCGTTCGGCGGCCACCGCGTCCATCATCATGGCGGTCAGCGGCGGGACCGTCAGGGCGCAGCCGAGAGCCATCGGGACGAGGAGCCAGGCCACCAGGAGCGGGGGCGTGCTCTCGTCGACGTAGAGAAGAACGAGTGCGCCCAGCGTGGCGAGCAACTGGCCGATCAGCATGGGCAGTCGGGCGCCGTAGCGGGCCGCCAGCTTGCCCGCCACGACGTTCGTCACTCCGATCAGACCGGTCATCGGCAGGAACATCAGCCCGGCGTACAGCGCCGAACGGCCCTGCACCTGCTGGAAGAAGAGCGAGAAGAGGAAGACCAGGCCGAAGAAGGCGACACTGCACGCGGCACCCGCCGCGACCGCCACGGACACCGTACGGCTGCGGAACAGGCTGAGTGGCACCACAGGGTGCGACTGGCGCAGCTCGACCCGGACGAAGGCCGCGCCCGCGACGAGCGCGATCAGCAGAGCCACGACTCCCGTCGCCCCGCCCTCGATCACCGCGAAGGTCACGGCCGTGAGGGTGATCACCGCCAGCAGTTGGCCCGGCAGGTCCAGCGGTGCGGGCCGGCGTTCCGAGCGCGGCGCCCGGACCAGCAGCACCAACGCCACCGCGCCGAGCGGCAGGTTGATGAAGAAGATGCCCCGCCAGTCCCAGAGCGAGGTCAGCGCGCCTCCGGCGACCGGCCCGAGGGCCACCGCCACCGAGCCGCCGGCCGCCCAAGTAGCCACCGCCCGCGCCCTCTTGGCCGGTTCGGCGTAGGCCTGTCGTACGAGGGACAGCGAGGCCGGCAGGACGACGGCCGCCGCCACACCCTGAAGCACGCGCGAACCGATCAGGGTCGGCAGGTTCGGGGCCAGACCGCAGACCGCCGAGGCGGCGGTGAAGACGGCGATACCGATCGCGTACGCGCGGCTCGCCCCGGCCCGGTCCGCGAAGGCGCCGGTGGACAGCATCAGCGCGGCGAAGGACAGCGTGTACGCGTCGACGACCCACTGGAGTCCCGACAACCCGCCGCCGAACGCGTCCTCGATGGACGGCAGCGCCACGTTCACCACGGACGCGTCGAGGGTGATGAGCGCGAAGCCGAGGAGGGCGGCGGTGAGGACCAGAGCTGGGGAGGGATTCCTCAAATCGCCGGTGCGGGGCGTGAGTTGGCCGGCGGAGGTGGGGGTGGGCGTTGTCATGCGTCCATGCTGCGGATTCGCGAGGCCGTACAGTAGTGGCCGGAATGCCATACACCCGGAGGTTCTGGCCATGCCGAGGAAGCGGTCCCCGCATCGCGTCGCGATCGTCGCGCCGTCCCCCGTCTCCATGTTCAACCTGGCCGTCCCGGAGCTGCTCTTCGCGAAGGTCGAGATCGACGGCGCCCCCGGCTACGAGGTGACCATCTGTAGCTCCGACGGCGGCCCGGTGGTGACGACCGGAGGCCTGCACCTTCAGGTGGGCCGCGGCCTCGACGTCCTGCGCACCGCCGACACCGTGGTGATCGCGGGCACCGGCGAACGGTACGACCCCGACCCGGCCGCAGTGGCCGCCGTCCGCGAGGCCGCCGCCGCGGGCAAGCGCATCGCCTCCATCTGTAGCGGCGCCTTCGTGCTCGCGGCGGCCGGGCTGCTAGACGGCCGCAGCGCCACCACGTACCACGGGCTGGCGGACGAACTGCGTGACCGCTATCCGTCCCTCGACCTCAAGGGCGACGTCCTCTACGTCCAGGACGGCCAGTTCCTGACCGCCTCCGGATACGCCGCCGGCATCGACCTCTGCCTGCACATCATCCGCACCGACTACGGCGCCGCCGTCGCCAACGAGGTGGCCCGCCTCGCCCTCGTCGCACCCGTACGCCCGGGCGGCCAGACCCAGTTCACGCAGACCCCCCTCCCACCCGAGCGGGGCACGGCCTGCGCCGACACCCGCGGCTGGGCCATGCGCAACCTGGACAAGCCCCTCACCCTCACCGACCTGGCCCGGCACGCGGGCGTCAGCGTCCGCACCCTCACCCGCCGCTTCCACGCCGAGAGCGCGGTGAGCCCGCTCCAGTGGCTGCTCCACCAGCGCATCGAGCGCGCCAGGGAACTCCTGGAGACCACCACCCTCCCCATGGACCAGGTGGCCCGCGCCTGCGGCCTGGGCACGGCGGACTCCCTGCGCGGCCACCTGGTCCGCCGCACCGGCCTGACACCGAGCGCCTACCGGGCCCAGTTCAGCCGCCTGGGAACCGGAGGGGCCGAGGTCACGTCATCGGTTGCGTGATCAGTGACCGTGCCATCGAGAACCGGGTGATCAGAACCGCCCTGCCCGCCGAGGCGGAGAGCGTCGCCGCGCTGCACGCGCGCGCACGGGCGACGTACTACCCCGACGGCGTCCCGGAGGACGGGCGGGACTGGCTCGCCGCCTGGCGGGGCGTCATCGAGCGCCCCGACGCCCATGTCCTGTGCGTGGTCGAGCACGGCCGTATCGTTGCCATAGCCTCCTTCCGTACCCAGGAGGGCGACCCGGCGGACACGGTCACGCTGTTCCAGTTCCACGTCGACCCCGACGAGTGGCGCTCCGGCCTCGGTACGGCCCTGCACGCGGCCTGCGTCGAGCAGTGGCGGGCCGACGGCCGGCGGACCGCCGTACTCGATGTGCATGTCGACAACGAGCGGGCGCAGGCCTTCTACGTCCGGCAGGGCTGGGTCGCCGAGCCGTCCGACGGCGGACACCACCTGGAGATGCGGCTGCCCGTGACCGGGGAATGAAGCGAGCTGCCTGAACGTTCACGGGGGAAACAGAGAGCCTCTGTCTCTCACCCGTACGTCCTGGAAAGAGCCGAAGAATGCGTGTCGAGATCTGGTCGGACATCGCCTGCCCCTGGTGCTACGTGGGCAAGGCCCGCTTCGAGAAGGCGCTCGACGCGTTCCCGCACCGCGACGGCGTCGAGATCGTGCACCGGTCCTTCGAACTGGACCCCAGCCGCGCCAAGGGCGACATCCAGCCCGTGCTCAAGATGCTCACCAAGAAGTACGGCATGAGCGAGGCGCAGGCGCAGGCCGGTGAGGAGAACCTGGGCGCGCAGGCCGCCGCCGAGGGCCTCGACTACCGCACCCGCGACCGCGACCACGGCAACACCTTCGACATGCACCGCCTCCTCCACTTCGCCAAGGAGCACGGCCGCCAGGACGAGCTGATCCAGGCGCTGTACAAGGCGAACTTCGCAGAGGAACGTTCCGTCTTCGGCGACGACGAGCGGCTCGTCGAGCTGGCCGCCGGTGTCGGCCTGGACGCGGACGCCGCCCGCAAGGTGCTGGCCGACCCGGCCGCGTACGCCGACGACGTCCGCGCCGACGAGCGCGAGGCCGCCGAGCTGGGCGCGAACGGCGTCCCCTTCTTCGTCCTCGACCGCAAGTACGGCGTCTCCGGCGCCCAGCCCGCCGAGGTCTTCGCCCAGGCGCTGACCCAGGCATGGGGCGAGCACTCCCCGCTCAAGCTGATCGACAGCGGTGCCGACGGCGACGCCGAGGCGTGCGGCCCCGACGGCTGCGCGGTACCGCAGGCCTGAAAAGGGGCTGGTCAGGGCTGATCGCCCGGTGACCTATAAGCGTTCCTTAGCGGATCCACGTAAAAATTCGCAATGGACGAGGGCTTCTCGGCACCGCAGAGTGGTGGCATGGAGACCTTCGAGAGCCTCGTCCGCGCCGAGTTCGCCCCGAAGAACACCTACCTCAACACCGCGAGCACCGGCCTCCTCCCGACCCGCACCGTCACCGCGATGCACACCGCCGTCGAGGCCGCCGCGGTCGGCACGCCGACCGACATGTTCGACGACGTCGAGGCGTCCCGTGCCGCCTTCGCCCGCCTGACCCGTGTGCCGGCAGATCGGGTGGCGGCCGGAGCCTCCGTCGCCGTCTACAGCGGACTGATCGCCTCCTCGCTGCCGGCCGGCTCCGAAGTCCTCACCGCCGAGGCCGACTTCAGCTCGGTCGTGACCCCCTTCCACATGCGCCCGGACCTCAAGGTCCGCAGCGTCCCGCTGGAGCGGATCGCCGAGTCGGTACGCCCCGGCACCGCGCTCGTCGCGGTCAGCGCCGCCCAGTCCGCCGACGGCCGGATCGCCGACCTGCCCGCGCTGCGGGCGGCGGCACGCGAACACGGGGCGCGTACGTACATCGACGCGTCGCAGGCCGCAGGCTGGTTCGACCTCGACGCGGACGCCTACGACTATGTCGCCGCCGTCGGCTTCAAGTGGCTCTTCTGCCCGCGCGGGGTCGCCTTCCTGGTCACCCCGGAGGACCTCGGCGGCCTCAACCCGGTCTTCGCCGGCTGGGTCGCGGGCGAGGCGCCCTGGGACAGCTGCTACGGCCCGGTCGAGGAACTCGCCCACTCCGCCCGCCGGTTCGACGAGAGCCCGGCCCTCTTCTCCTACGCCGGTGCCCGCCACTCCCTCGCCCTGCTGGAGGAGTTGGGCGTCGAGACGGTACGCGCCCACGACCTGGACCTCGCCGACCGCTTCCGCACCGGCCTGCGCACTCTCGGCCACGAGCCCATCGCGTCCCCCGGCTCACCGATCGTGTCGGTACCCGGACTCGGCGGGCGGCAGGGCGAGTTGAGCGCGGCCGGGGTCGAAGTCTCCAACCGGGCCGGGAACTTGCGCGCGGCGTTCCACCTCTACAACACCCCGGAGGACGTGGACCGACTGCTGGATGCCCTTTCCGGCTGACACGGGAAAGGGCATCCAGCGGCGAAGCTCACCTCACCGGGGCGAAGGACGTCACCGGACCGGCGTGAAGTCCCGTGCCCCGATGAACTCGGGCCGTCGTACCGGCGCGGCGAACGGCTCGACCGCCTTATTCTCCACGCTGTTGAACACGATGAAGACGTTGCTGCGCGGGAACGGCGTGATGTTGTCACCGGAGCCGTGCATGCAGTTGCAGTCGAACCAGGTCGCCGAACCGGCCCGGCCGGTGAACAGCTTGATGCCGTACTCGGAGGCCATGCCGGTCAGCGCCTCGTCGGACGGGGTGCCCGCGTCCTGCATCTGGAGCGACTGGCGGTAGTTGTCCTCGGGGGTCGCGCCCGCGCAGCCGAGGAACGTCCGGTGCGAACCCGGCATGATCATGAGGCCGCCGTTGGTGTCGTGGTTCTCGGTGAGCGCGATCGACACGGACACGGTGCGCATGTTCGGCAGCCCGTCCTCGGCGTGCCAGGTCTCGAAGTCCGAGTGCCAGTAGAAGCCGCTCGCGCCGAAGCCGGGCTTCACGTTGATCCGGGACTGGTGGACGTACACGTCCGAGCCGAGGATCTGCCGGGCCCGCCCGACGACCCGCTCGTCGCGCACGAGCCGCGCGAACACCTCGCTGATCCGGTGCACCTCGAAGACGGACCGGATCTCCTTGGACTTCGGCTCGACGATCGACCGCTCGTCGTCCCGGATCGCGGGGTCGGCGACGAGGCGCTCCAACTCCTCCCGGTAGACGCCGACTTCGTCGTCCGCGAGGAGTTCCTGCATGGCGAGGAAACCGTCGCGCTCGAACGCCTGGAGGTCACCGTTCGGGATCGGGCCGGGGGTGTCGGGGGAGCCCCAGATGACGGGGTCCTTGCGCGGGACGGACACCTCGGTGGTGCCGCGGCTGGGGTACAGGTCGGTGACGCTGGTGACGGTGGTCATGCTCGTCACACCTCCTCGGGTTCGGTCAGCAGCGGGTAGACGCCGTTCTCGTCGTGGTCCTCCCGTCCGGTGACGGGCGGGTTGAAGACACAGATGCAGCGGAAGTCCTCCTTGATCCGCATCGTGTGCCGCTCGTGTCCGTCGAGGAGGTACATGGTCCCGGGCGTGATCGTGTACGTCCGCCCGGTCTCGTTGTCGGTCAACAGGGCCTCGCCCTCGACGCAGACGACGGCCTCGACGTGGTTGGCGTACCACATGGACGTCTTCGTACCCGCGTACAGGACGGTCTCGTGGACCGAGAAACCGACCCGCTCCTTGGCGAGGACGATGCGCTTGCTCTCCCAGGTGCCGGACGCGGCCTTGATGTGCCGGTCGGTGCCTTCGAGTTCCTTGAACGAACGGACAATCACGGGCTGTCTACGCCTCCTTGACGTGGTGTCAGATAGTGATGTGAGGGGTGGTCAGGCTGTTTCCCGTACGGCACGGGCGAGGATGCTCAGCCCCTCGTCCAGCTCCTCGGGGGTGATGGTCAGCGCGGGCAGCAGTTTCACGACCTCGCCCTGCGGGCCCGACGTCTCGACGAGCAGCCCGAGTTCGAAGGCGCGGGCGCAGATCCGCCCGGCGCGCTCGGGGTCCTTGAACTCGATGCCCCAGACCAGCCCGCGGCCCCGGTACTCCTTGATGTCGGCGAGGTTCTCCTCGGTGATGGAGATCAGCCCCTGCTCGACCTGCTCACCGCGGGCCCGGGTCTGCTTCTCCATCGCGGAACCGTCCGCCCAGTACGTCTCCAGGGCGGCGGTGGCGGTGACGAACGCCGGGTTGTTGCCGCGGAACGTGCCGTTGTGCTCGCCCGGCTCCCAGATGTCCAGCTCGGGCTTGAACAGGCACAGGGACATGGGAAGGCCGTAGCCGCTGATGGACTTCGACACGGTGACGATGTCGGGCACGATCCCGGACTCCTCGAAGGAGAAGAACGCGCCGGTGCGACCGCAGCCCATCTGAATGTCGTCGACGATGAGCAGCATGTCCTGGCGTTCGCACAACTCGGCGAGCGCGCGCAGCCATTCGGGGCGGGCGACGTTGATGCCGCCCTCGCCCTGCACGGACTCGACGATCACGGCGGCCGGCTTGTTGAGGCCGGATCCCTGGTCCTCCAACAGCCGCTCGAACCACAGGAAGTCGGGGACCTTGCCGTCGAAGTAGTTGTCGAACGGCATCGGCGTGCCGTGCACCAGCGGGATACCGGCACCGGCCCGCTTGAAGGCGTTGCCGGTCACGGCCAGCGAACCCAGCGACATCCCGTGGAAGGCGTTGGTGAACGACACGATCGACTCGCGCCCCTTCACCTTCCGCGCCAACTTCAGCGCGGATTCAACGGCGTTGGTGCCGGTCGGGCCCGGGAACATCACCTTGTACGGCAGGTCGCGCGGACGCAGCACCAGATCCTGGAAGGTCTGGAGGAACGCGCGCTTCGCACTGGTCGACATGTCGAGCCCGTGGGTGACGCCGTCGCGCTCCAGGTAGTCGATCAACGCCCGTTTCAGGACAGGGTTGTTGTGCCCGTAGTTGAGCGAGCCGGCGCCCGCGAAGAAGTCGAGGTAGGCGTGGCCGTCCTCGTCGTACATACGGCTGCCCCTGGCCCGGTCGAAGACGGTGGGCCAGCCGCGGCAGTAGCTGCGGACCTCGGACTCCAGGGTCTCGAAGACGCTGAGATCGGGCTGGGTGATGGTCACGCGAATCGCTCCTCGGTGTGGGGGGTGAGGGGGTGCGGCGGGAAGACCGGGGAACCGGCCGGGCGGTCGGAGACCCGGTCGGCCGGGCGGTCAGAGGCTCAACGGGCCGATGCGGTACAGCACTTCGGGGTCGTGCGGTCCGTCCGGGAAGTCACCGGCCTCGAACAGGACCGTGCGCTCGACGGCGGCGCCGTGACGTTCGGCGTACGACGTGAAGAGGCGTTCGGAGGCGGTGTTGCCGGGCGTGATCGTGGTCTCGATGGCGGTCACCCCGTGCTCGTCCGCGACCCGCTCGGTCAGTCCGTCGAGCAGCCGTGCGGCCAGCCCGCGACCGCGCTGCGCGGCGTCGACGGCCACCTGCCACACGAGCAGGGTGCCCGGCCGGTCCGGCGGCACGTACCCGGTGACGAAGCCGACCGGCTCCCCGCGCTCGTCCCGCACGACGGCCGAGGTGCCGGCGAAGTCCCGGCACCACAGCAGATAGCTGTACGACGAGTTCAGGTCGAGGGCGTTCGAGTCCTTGGCGATACGCCACAACGCGGCGCCGTCGGCCACCGTGGGGCGGTCGATGTGCAGGTCTGCTTGGGTGGCAGTCATGCGAATTGAATTTACCGAGAGAAATTCAAAATCGCATGGAGGGATGGGGTTACGTCTGAGACCGTGCTGTGTTATCACGCGTGCGAAGGCGCAAGCTATGCACCACTTTGACCCATAGATAAGGAGCAAAGCGGGCGCCCTGTGTAACGGGTCACAAGGGTGTAACCCTCACGAGATCTACGCGAATTATTTGCGTTTGGGCGCGCGGAAATCGGGCAGAAGAATATGGGAAGCTGCCCGCTAAGACGGCGATAAAATTCCCGGAAATTACATCGTAATTAGGCCCGGACTTAGGGTTGAGCTTAGGCCCCGGTGACGCCGTCGATGCTTTCTCGCAGGATGTCGGCGTGACCGTTGTGCCGCGCGTACTCCTCGACCAGATGAATGAGCACCCACCGCAGACTGACCTCGGTCCCGGCCAGCGGCCCGTCGGGGATCCGCCCGAGATCGTCCGGCGCGAGCCCCGCGCAGTGCTCCTGCCCGCGCGCGATCTCCCGGCGCCACACGGCCAGCGCCTCCTCGATGCCGCGCCCGGGTTCGAGGGCGTACCCGTCCTCGCTGCCGTACACCGTGGGCACGTCCAGCCCGAACACCCGCTGGAACCAGGTGCGTTCGACCTCGGCGAGGTGCTGGACCAGGCCGAGCAGGGTCAGCGAGGAGGACCCGGCCGCCGCGAGCCGCACCTGCGTGTCATCGAGACCGGCGCACTTCACCTCCAGCGTGGCGCGATGAAACGCGAGCCAGCTTTCGAGCATGGGGCGCTCGGCGCCGGTCATGAGGGGGATGGGGCGGCCGTCGGGCAGGGTCCGTTGCGTGTCGGCGGTCATGCGGGCCAGCCTAGGGAGTCGGGCCGTCCCGGCGCCGGGTTACCGCCACGCGTTCTCCACGGCGGACCGAGCCCCCTCCGGATCCACCGACACGCCCTGCTCGGCCAGCGCCGCGCCCAGTGCCGCCAGGGAACTCTGTACCGCCCCCACCGTCGCGTCCACCCCGTAGTGGTTGACCCGGATCATCTCCTTCGCCAGGGCGCCTCCGCCCGCGGCGAGCGGCAGGGCCGGGTCCGCGGACAGGGCCCTGGCCACCAGCTCGGACGCGACGACACCCGGCGGCGTCCTGAGCGTCGTAGCGACCGGGGCGGCCTCTGACGCCTCGTGGACGTACGGTTCGAGGCCGCCGCCCAGGGCGGTCGCGCCCGCTCGGGTCGCCGCCGCCGCGGTCGCGTGGCGGTGCGTCAGCACGTCCAGGCCCTCCGACTCGATGCGCTCCACGCACGCCTCCAGCGCGAGCATCTCCAACTGGGCCGGTGCGTGCAGGAGGGTCGTGCGGCCGGCGTCGATCCAGCGGTCCTTCCAGTCGAGGAGGGAGAGGTACGAGCGGCGCGGGGCGCGGGGGTTGGCCGTCATACGGGCCCAGGCCCGTGCGCTCACCGACACCGCCGACACTCCCGCCGGGCCGCCCATCGCCTTCTGCGCGCCGATCACGCACAGGTCGACACCCCACGCGTCCGGCAGCACCGGCTCCGCGCCGATGGAGGCCACCGCGTCGAGGTAGAAGACCGCGCCGTGCTCGCGCACGATCTCGCCGATCTCCGCGACCGGGTTGGTGTTGCCGGTCGCGGCCTCCGCGTGGACGAGGGACACGAAGTCGATCTCCGGGTGTTCGGCGAAGGCCTCCCGGATCTGGTCGGCGGTCACCGCCGTGTGGAAGGGGACGGCGAGGTCGATCACCTCGGCACCGCAGTCCCGCAGCCAGTTCCCGAAGGTCTGCCCGTACGGACCGGTGATCACGTTCAGCGCGGTCGTGCCCGGCCCCGCCGTGGAACGGATCGCGCCCTCCAGTGGCAGCAACGCCTCACCCTGCATGATCACGACATCCTGCTCGGTACCGAGCAGGCGGGCCACCCGGTCCTCGATCGAGGCGAAGTGCGCGGCGCTCAGCGGGGCCAGGTCGAGGAAGGGGTGAGTCATGGCGGTGCTCTTTCGCTCGCGGTGAGGGGAGGGGCGGAGA
>NZ_JBLTJC010000341.1:0-11081 GCF_048158785.1 Streptomyces colwelliae
CCGATCCGGTGTCCTCCTGGTCAACTCGGACGCGGCACCAGTCGTTGCCGTCACCGTGAGGACGCGATCCTCACCTGCCGGCTGATCGACCGCCCGCTGCGCGGTGGAGTTCGAGGTACAACTCGCCGGCTGCTATCAGGCCGCGGCCAAAAGCGCGGGCGCGCGGAGCACACCAGCTCGGACATCGCGTCGAGGGCGGCGTACAGGTCGCCCTCGATGCCCAGGTCGCCGGAGACCCAGGCGCGTGCCATGCCCAGTTCGCCGGGCTTCCACAGGAGTCGGCGCAGGGCACGCCGGTTGCGTACGACCAAGGTGGGCGCCTCGGGCGGCCCTGCCTCGGAACCGTCCCAGGCGCGGATGCGCACCGGGACAGAAGTCCCCAGTAGCTGTTCGAAGAGGGATTTGAGCCGCAGCGCGGCATCAGCCATGGCGCACACCTCCGTGACGCGGATCCCGGAATTGTCCATCACTACGTAAACACCGGCCAGGCCCGATCGCAGTCCTGCTTGAGCGTTACGAGTAGGCAAAATAGGTGTAGCCACCATGGAGGCAGGGGGTGTCGGGGAACGCCGAAGGGGCCGCCCGCACCACGGATGGCGAGCGGCCCCTTCGGGCGTACAGGTACTACGGGTACTACGGGCACTACGGGTAACGGGTACTACGGGTCAGCCGTGACCAGAGACGGTCAGGAGGCCTTGGCCTTCTCCTCGGCCTTGGCGGCCGCAGCGGGCGCCGGCGCCGGCTTGGCGGCCTCGTAGAACTCCTCGCGGGGGTTCTCCATGGCGCCGAGCGACACGACCTCGCGCTTGAGGAACATCGCGAGCGTCCAGTCGGCGAAGATGCGGATCTTGCGGTTCCAGGTCGGCATCGCCAGACCGTGGTAGCCACGGTGCATGTACCAGGCGAGACGGCCCTTGACCTTGATCTTCACCTTGCCCATGACGATCATCGCGACGCCCTTGTGGAGGCCGAGGCCCGCCACCGCACCCTTGTTGGCGTGCGAGTACTCCTTCTGCGGGAAGCCCCGCATACCGGAGATCACGTTGTCGCCGAGGACCTTCGCCTGGCGCAGCGCGTGCTGGGCGTTCGGCGGGCACCAGGCGTTCTCGACGCCGGCCTTGCGGGCGGCGATGTCGGGCACCTGGGCGTTGTCGCCGGCGGCCCAGATGTAGTCGGTGCCGGTGACCTGGAGGGTCGGCTGGGCGTCGACGTGACCGCGCGGGCCGAGCGGGAGGCCGAAGCGGGAGAGAACGGGGTTCGGCTTGACGCCGGCCGTCCATACGATCGTGTTCGAGTCGACCTCAAGGCCGTTCTTGAGTACGACGTGACCGTCGACGCAGGAGTCCATCGAGGTCGAGAGGTAGATCTCGATCCCGCGACTCTCCAGGTGCTCCTTGCCGTAGAGGCCGAGCTTGGGGCCGACCTCCGGGAGGATCTTGTCGGCGGCGTCGACGAGGACGAAGCGCATGTCCTCGCGGGAGACGTTGTTGTAGTACTTGGCCGCGTCCCGGGCCATGTCCTCGACCTCACCGATGGTCTCCGCACCGGCGAAACCGCCGCCGATGAAGACGAAGGTGAGCGCCTTGCGGCGGATCTCCTCGTCGGTGGTGGAGTCGGCCTTGTCGAGCTGCTCGAGGACGTGGTTGCGCAGGCCGATGGACTCCTCGATGCCCTTCATGCCGATGCCCTGTTCGGCGAGGCCGGGGATCGGGAAGGTGCGGGAGACCGCGCCCATCGCGATGACGAGGTAGTCGAAAGGCAGCTCGTACGCCTCACCCACGAGGGGGGCGATCGTGGCGACCTTGCGGTCCTGGTCGATGGTGGTGACCCGGCCGGTGAGGACCTCCGCCTTCGGCAGCACGCGTCGCAACGGGACGACGACGTGCCGAGGGGAGATGCTGCCGGCGGCGGCTTCGGGGAGGAAGGGCTGGTAGGTCATGTACGACCGGGGGTCGACGACCGTGACGGTCGCCTCGCCGTAGCGCATCTTCTTGAGAATGCGCCGAGCTGCGTACAGGCCTACGTACCCACCGCCTACTACGAGGATCCTGGGACGCTCCGTGGTGCTCATGCCATCGAGTATCCACCTGCCCCTGGGGGGTCGCTCGTGCGCCCCTTCACAAGCTTCCCTGGGGGGTGTGTTATCCTCCGCGACTCGCATGATCCAGGTCACTCCGCGGGGGCCGAACCAGGGTGCGGTTCGCCCCGTTGTCAAGGCCGCGTGAGCTGCCGCTCTGCACCGTTGGACCCCCTGAACCACACCTCCGCGACACCCTCCCGAAACTCCCCCGAATCACTCCCGCACCGCCCCGCCGAACACGCTCCCAGCCCCGCTGGGACCCCGGAAGGGCCAACCGGGGCAGTCTCGTCGCCCAACAGGACAGAATTCCTTGTGAAGAACTTCACGAACTTTCTTACGGACGTGTTCTGAAGGGGGTCGGCGAGCGCCCCTGCAACCGCTCATACGTTATATGGGCTGCTCAGGAGTTTAATACCGGCCGGTAACAATTCGGGGTCGCGGGGGTCCTGCACAGCCGCTCCTCCACACCTTGAAGACATGGCCGTCTACGACACGCTCGGGAACGCCGAGGACGTGATCGACATCGGCGCGGGCACGGGCTCCTACGAATCACCGCCCACGGTTCTCGCCGTAGAACCCAGCCGGATCATGCTCGCCCAGCGCCCGCCGTGCGGGCGGTGGCTGAACGTCTTCCCCTCCGCGGCAAGGCCGCCGACGCCGTCATGGCACTGCTGACCGTCCACCACTGGAGCGACCTCGCGACCGGCCTCGCGGAACTCCGCCGGGTCGCGCGCCGCCGGGTCGTCGTCCTGGCCTGGGACCAGCGGGTCTTCCGCGAGCGGTTCTGGCTCGTGCGCGACTACCTCCCCCAGGCCGCCGCCTACGACGACACCCGCGCCGTCCCGACCGAGCGGCTGGCCGCGCTGCTCGGCGGGGCGCGGGTGGAGAGCGTCCCGGTCCCGCACGACTGCACGGACGGGTTCGGCGCGGCGTACTGGCGCCGCCCCCACGCCTACCTCGACCCCCGGGTGCGCGCCGGCATCTCCATGCTCGCCCAGACCGGGGAGGACGCCCTCGCCCCCGGCCTGGCCGCGCTCAGGGACGACCTCACGACCGGCCGCTGGCACGAGCGGTACGCCGACCTGCTCGCGCTCGACACCATTGACGTCGGCTACCGGCTCCTGGTGGCGGACTTCTGACCGACGCGTACATCAACTGACCCATACGTACGCCAACGGCCGCAGATCCAGGGTGAGTCGGGAATGAAGCCGCCGCGGGCGCATGTTGGCAGCCCCATGACGTCCTCGCCGATCACCATGCGCGCCGTCCAGCTCTCCGCCCCCGGCCCCGTCGAGAACCTGCGGCTGACCACGCTCCCGCTGCCGCCCGAGCGGGACGGCTGGGTACGCATCCGCGTCGAGGCGTTCGGCCTCAACCGCTCGGAGTTGAAACTCCGGCTGGGGGTGAGCGAGGGCGTCAGCTTCCCCCGGGTGCCGGGGATCGAGGCCACCGGCACGGTCGACGCGGCCCCGGCCGGCAGTGGACTGGCCCGCGGGCAGAAGGTCGTCGCGATGATGGGCGACATGGGGCGCACCTACGACGGCGGCTACGCCGAGTACACGTCGGTGCCGCTGTCCCAAGTCATCCCCGTCGACACCGAGTTGCCCTGGGAAGTGCTGGGCGCCCTCCCGGAGATGGTGCAGACGGCCTACGGCTCGCTCACCGTCGGACTGGACCTGCGGCCCGGCCAGACCGTGCTGATCCGCGGCGGCACGTCCTCGGTGGGCCTCGCGGCAGCCGCGCTGGCGACCTGGCGCGGAGCGACCGTACTGTCCACCACCCGCCGCCCCGATCGCCTCACTTCGCTGAAGGAGCGCGGCGTCGACCACCCCTTGCTGGACACCGGCGAAGTGGCCCCCGCCGTACGGGAGTTGTACCCGTCCGGCGTCGACGCCGCCCTCGACCTCGTCGGCACCCCGACCCTCCCCGACACCCTGCGCGCGGTACGCGTCCACGGCACGGCCTGCTTCGGCGGCAGCCTCTCCAACCAGTGGACGGTGCGGGGCTTCTCCCCGAACGAGTACCTGCCGAGGGGAGTTCGCCTGGCGGGCTACTTCGGCGACGCGTCCGACCTGTCACCGGCGGTCTTCCAGGAGATCCTCGACGCGGTCGCCGCCGGTCAACTCGCCTTCCCTGTCGACCGGGTGTACGACGGCCTGGAGCAAGTACCGCAGGCCCACGGGGACATGGAGCACAACCGGGCCACCGGGAAGCTGGTGGTCCGGGTCCGGCACTAGGGTCTGTCCGGCGGAGTCTAGCGGGCCCGCTACTTGCCGCCCTCGGCCTCTTCCGCCACCTTGAACGCGATGCCGTCGAGCATGTCTCCCAAAGGTGCACTGGGCTCATGCTCGCTGGGATCGCTTCCACGAGCGTCTGTGCGCTCAACTTCTGCGTTCCAGATCGTTGCCTCTGGTTCCCACACCGGTACGACCCTCGCGCGGGTCTCGTAGCGAGACGGGCGGGGTGAGACGAGTATGTGCCTGACCAACTGCCGCAAGATCGAATTCCGCTGCACGGTGGTCAGCGTGGCCCACTCGGGGAGTACGCCGACGACCAGGGGCCGGAAGTCTGCCGAACTGGGCATCTCTTCCGGCTGCTCCTCGTTCAGCTTGTCCAGCTTGGCGGCGACGTCGGTGCGATCCCGTTCGAGCTTCGCGCACGCGCTGTCGTACGCCTCCGCCGGGTAGCGGTGCGGGTTGATCGCGTAGTCGGTGACGAGGCGAGTCAAGGCGTCTTGCAGGCGGGTGTGTTCGGCCTGGAGCGTCGCCCGGTCCTCAGTGGCCTCTTCCTCTTCGGGCTCCTCCTTCTGCGGCGGCGCGGTGGGTGGGGGCGCGGGCACGTCGTCGATACCCTGTGCGACGTCCTTAAGGAAGTCCTGTACTTCCTTGAGTAGGTCTCCGTAGGTGCCGACCGCGCCCTCGCAGTCGCCGCCAACATCCGCCCTGACGCAGCGCCAGTAAACGGCGCCGTTCGTATTCTGTCGTCCGGTCATGGAGCCACGGCACCGGATGCAGCGCACAAGGCTGGTGGTGTCCCACACCGCGGACCGCTCCCGCGGGTGCTGCTTGCGCTTGCTCGCTCGCCGGTCCTGGTACGCCTGCCACATTTCCTCGGAGTCGTCACAGTCGGGCAGATCGAAGTTGATCACTGCGTCGTGAGCGCCTCGGAAACGTCGCCAGTGACGGCACGACGACTTCCGGTCCTTGGGGCAGTCGCACGAGTCGCGCACTTGCAGGTATCCCGCAGCAAAGCCCGAGTCCATATAGCGGAGCAGGGAGCTTTGAGTGAATACCTTTCCGCGAGTGGTCCGGAACCCGGCTTTGTTCAGGTAGCGCGACAGGTCGATGAACCCAGTGCCGTTGATGTACTGGTTGTAGCAGTACGCGAGGGCGGAGGCGGATTCCTCGTCTGGCTCGTAGCGCTCGACCTGAAGCCGAAAGCCAGTGGGTTCGGTGGCGTCCGGTACACGGCGCGGGTACCAAACGTATCCGAACCGCTTCCGGCCTCCCGAGGGCAGTAGCAGGCCGAGGCGATGCGCGTGCACCTCTTTCCACTGCTCGCCGGTTCGGTCCGACTCGAACGCGCTGAACTCCAGGATCATCCCGCGCTGGAACCTGCCGATGGCCGTTTCGGCATCGACGGGTTCGGTCGCCGACTGAAGTTGACCGCCAACGTTCTCGACACGTGCAAGGTTGACAGCGTTGCCGACACGGTCACGGCCGAACCGCGAGTAGCGCCAGACAGCGATGCCTCGGGCGGCCCTGTTCTCGACGAGTTCAATGGCCCGCATGATTTTGCGGTGGAAGTCGCGGCCTGACGCGTCGAGGTCGACAACCCACTTGACGATGCGTCGATTGGTGCGCCGGGCCCACTGTTCGATCGCTGTGCGCTGAATTTCGGGGCTGATCTTCTCCTCTCGCCATGTACTGACTCTGATGTAGCCGATGTACGGCTCTCGTTCCGCGGTGCGGAACGTCGCAAGTATTTGTGCTGTCACAGCGCCTTCCGTTCGGTCTGTCGAACTTGGTTCGGACGTAACGTGATCACGTTGCCCGCATCCTGCTCGGTGCGGTCCTCCCGGTTGCCCGGCGTGGGCGGGGTGGGTGCGTCGAGCAGGCCGCGGGCGACGTGGTCGAGGGCGCGGTTGTATCCGGCGCGGTCGGCGTCGGCGAGTTGGTCGTCGGTGGCGCGCTGGGAGTTCTGAACAGTGCGGATGATGGTCAGGGGGACGGCGGTGAGGACGACGAACAGGCCGGTCCCGAACAGATCGTCGTTGTTGCCGAGTAAGCCGACAGCGCCCGCGCTAAGCCCTACCGCGAGCAGGGTGAAGGCGAATACGGGCATGTATCGGTGGGTCACTGTGCTGCCTCTCCGTGCGGTTAGTTCTCGGCGATGCGTCCCTCGCCGTTCTCGGCGCGCTGCTCTCGCAGGGTGGCGGTCATGTTGACGAACAGGCGGCGTGACTGCGGGTCGGTGATGCCTAGTTCGTCGGCAGCGGTTTCGGGTGTCAGTGGGTTGGTGCTGGTGGGGTTGCGGACGTCGTTCAACTCGCGTGTGCTGAGCACGCCGGCGGCGACGAGCACCTCGGCGAGGGGCAGGCGGAGGGCGGTGGCAATCGCCTGAAGTGTGCGTGTCTCGGTGACGGCCTGGCCCCGCAGAATGCGGCTGACAGTGCTGTTGCTGAGGCCGGCGCGTTCGGCGAACCTGCTTTGGCCGCCCCCCCTGGGTGTCAGGTCGTAGCCGCGTTGCTCAATCTGGATTCTGAGCCAGGCGCCGAACTGCTCTGGCGTCGCGCGATCGTTCTCGCCCGAGTTCGTATCTTCCATGGACGGAACATACCTTCCATGGAACGTAGCTACCAGGCGACCACTCGAACGCGCCCGGAGCATGCATGTTTGACACGGTTCACCCCCAATGAACTGCGGCGATGCACTCGAACAGGTGACTGATTGTTGTCGGGCATATGCCGAGTGTCAACGCCATTCGGCAAGTGCTTTCCGTACAGACGTTCGACTCACCCGTCACACCAGCATGTTAACGTTCCTTCCACGGAAGGAAGTAATCCTTCCGTGGAAGGAAGGTGCTCATGTGTGACCGCGCCGCCTTGATCGCCGCCGCTCGACAAGCGGGGGGCCGCACTCCGTCAGACACAGCACGCCGATTGAAGGTTGCCCGGACCATCGCACGGTGCTTGCGGAACGGGCTCACCGCCCCAAGTGCCAACGTAGCGGGGGCAGTTGAAACGCACTACGGCGTTTCCGCCGGGCAGTTGATCAAGCAGGCCGCCGCATGACCGTCGACGTGATCCCCCGCGAACAGGCCCTCGCCAATGCCCGCCGGGCCCTCGACGCCGCCCGTGCCAGTCGTGACTTCGACCGCGCCGCAGGTCGCCTTGACCCCGCAGCGGAACTGATCTTGCGCCGTCTCGAACGCCAGCAGCGCCAGCAGGCGCCCGCCGTCGAGCACCGCGCCGCCGCCTGAAAACACGGAGGGCCGCCCGGATGCGACCCGGACGGCCCTCCCGACCGAACCCCGAGAGGTACCGACCGTGAACACCTCCAAGCCTATCCACCGCGCGCCCCGCGCCGCCCTCGCCGTACTGGGAGCCCACCGCGCGCGGAGACGCCTCACCCGTACGGAAGTGATCGCCCGGCAGTTGGACGCCATCGCGCCCGGCACGGTCCACGTGCGGACCGTGCCGGTGCGGACCGACCGCGACGGCGAGCAGCGCGTCGCGACGTGGGTCGTCCTCGACGACGTCCTCGGACTGCCGGTCAAGGCCGACCGCGCCGCGCACCTCGCAGCCCGCGGCCTGCTCACCCGCATGTTCCCTGGCGCCGACTGGTCGCGGGCCCTCGCCTACGACGCCCGTACGGGCGACCTCCGCCTCGACGAGCCCGCCGCGCCCGCCGCCCTCGGCCTCGACAGCGCCCCGGAGTCGCGCCGATGATCCCTCAACTCACCGCCGACGGCCTCGCCGTCCGCCTGCCGGTCGCCCACCGCACGGCGCGCGTCCTCGACGAACTCGCCCTCGCCTACGCCCAGGGCCCCGAGGACGTCGGCCGCCTGCTCGCGCTGCACGCCGCGCACGTCGTCCGCCTCGATCACGCCGTCGTGAGCGAGGACATGGCCGAGTACGAGCGCAACATCCGTGCCGCGCAGGCCGACGCGAGTCGCGAGGCCCTGCTCGCCGAGGCGCCGAGCGCCGACGGCCTCGACCCGCTGCTCGGCCCCGACGACGCGATCACCCTCGCCGGCCGCATCACCCGGTTCGCCGCCCGGATACGCCTCGCACCGGACAGGAGCACGCGCCCGTGACCCTGACCCTTGAACGCGCCGCGCAACTACTCGCCGACCGTGCCGTCGAGATGGTGCCCGGACAGCTCGCCATCCCCGACGGCCCCCGGATCGGTTCCCTGTGCTCCGGGTACGGCGGGCTCGACATGGCCGTCGCCGGTCTGCTCGGCGCGTCCGTGGCCTGGCACTGCCAGTACGACCCCGACGACAAGCACCAGTACGCCGCGCGCATCCTCGCGCACCACTGGCCGACCGTCCCAAATCATGGCGACGTCACGGCCGTTGACTGGTCGGAGGTCGAGCCGGTCGACGTCCTGACCGCAGGTTTTCCATGCCAGGACGTGAGCCTTGCGGGCAAGCGCGCGGGCGTGATCGGCGACACCGTCGTACCCGCTGGCGTCCTGCTGTGCGGTGACTGCCGGTGGGGCGAGCACGACCTCGCGACGTGTGAGGCGGCCTCGCCGTCCGGCGCCGTTCCCGCACGCCTGGCCGGCATGGAGGCCGCCGCCGCGGTCGCCGAACTCAACGCCCGCGACCTCGCCGACCCGGCGGGCCCGCCGCCCGAGCGGGTGATCAGGGGGAACCGGTCCGGTCTGTGGTTCCACGTCGCCCGCGCCATATCCGTACTGCGACCCCGGTTGGTGGTGATCGAAAATGTCCGCGGGCTTCTCTCGGCCAAGGCCGTTCGCGGTGTGGGACCCGACGGCCCGCCTGTGGATAAGGACGGCGGAGACGCCGACACTCTTCGAGCTATCGGCGCCGTACTCGGCGACTTGGCCGACCTCGGGTTCTCTGCGGAATGGCACGTGCAGCGCGCATCCGACGTCGGGGCGCCTCACCAGCGCGAGCGCGTTTTCATCATCGCGTGGCCTGCTGCCGACGCCGACCACGAGCGAGTGGAACGGACCGGGGACGCCGGACGGGAACCGCAACGACACGTTGCGGGCCCGCATCGCACACCTTCCGACGCCCCTCGCGAGGGACAGCCGGGGCAGGGGGCACGACGACGGCCTACCGGCGGTCGTACGGCTGCTGAAGACCCCGACGGCCTCGCTCGGCATGAGCGGAGGCTCGCAGCACCCGGAGAAGAGGAAGGGGGGCGGGCACGGCCCGACGCTCGCCGACGAGGTCGAGCACCTGCTACCGACGCCGAGGGCGAGCGACGGCACCAAGGGGAGCCCCAACCAGAAGCACGGGGACGGAACGCCGACTCTGGCGAACACGGCAGCGTCGATTGGGGCCCCTACGCCCACGCCGTTGCGCAGTGGGAAGCGATCACGGGCCGACCGGCACCCCGGCCAACTGACGATCGAGGCCGCCTGACCCCGGCGTTCGTCGAATGGATGATGGGGTTGCCCCTCGGCCACATCACGGGCGTGCCGGGCCTGTCCCGCCCCGCCCAGCTCAAGGCGTTGGGTAACGGCGTCGTCCCCCAACAGGCCGCACACGCGCTGCACTTGCTGCTATACCGCGCCGGGATCGCCGCACGGTTCGGACTGGCCGCATGAGCGCCGGCACGCCCGTACGGGGCGTTTCCGTCGACCTCGCCCTCGCGTTCCTCAAGCGCACCCGTGAGACCGAGGACGGACACCGCGAGTGGACCGGCACCCCCGCCAAGGGCGGGGGCCGGTTCCAGCACAAGGGCGTGTCGTACACCGCGTTTCAGGCCGCTTTCATCCTGTGGCACGGGCGGGCCCCGACCGGCAGCGTCTCGCCGTCGTGCGAGGTGGCGACGTGCTGCTCGCCCGCCCATGTCGACGACCAGGAGACCCGCGAGCGCGAGCGCTCCGCCCTCGCCGACGTCAAGGGCATGCGGCACCGGCCGCGCAAGTGCAAGCACGACCAGGCCGTACACGGCCGCCACCGCGACGACGGCCGGCGGTACTGCGCGGAGTGCAACCGGCTTTCCAGCAAGCCGAGTTGCGGGCACGGCAACCCGACGTGTCACGACTCCCAGGTACGGCCCTACCCGTGCGGGCCACGGTGCGAGGAGCACCAGCCGGCCCGCACCCGCCCGTTCGTCACCGCCGCCGCATGACCGCCCCGGGGCGAGGACTGGCCGCCGAGCCCCTCGCCCCGGGTGCCCCATCCGAGGAGCACAGCCCCCGTGACCTGGTTCAAAGTCGACGACACCTTTTACGGGCACCCGAAGACGCTCAAGGCCGGTAACGCGGCCGTCGGTCTGTGGGCCAAGGCCGGTGCCTACGCCGCGCAGCACCTCACCGAGGGCGTGGTTCCGGGCGTCGTCGCGCAGTTGTACGGCACCGCGCCGCAGGCCCGGAAGCTGGTCGCGGCCGGCCTGTGGCACGCGCACGGCCACACGTGCCCGCACCCGAGATGCAAGCAGCCGGCCCCCGGCGACTACTACATGCACGACTTCCTGATCTACAACCCGACCCGTGCCCGGGTCGAGGACGAGCGGGCGAGGTCTGCGGAGCGGCAGCAGCGGGCCCGCGAGCGTGCCGCCGGGCAGCGCGGGGCATCTCGCCGATCGCCTTCACCAGTTCCTCCGGCGTGGTGCACGCCGACTCGTGCCGTGAGGCCGTGGCACCGTCGTTGGCGAGCGCGCGCATGGCGCGTCACCGCCGTCCGTTTCCAGGGGATCATCCACGACTTCGTGATGCTGAACGCCCTGCGCGAGACGCACGCCGCCGAGGCCGCGATCACGATGGCCGTCACCGTCCTGCGCAAGGCGCTCGCCTCC
>NZ_JBLTJC010000342.1:0-11015 GCF_048158785.1 Streptomyces colwelliae
GAACCCCCACAGCCGCGCCCTCCCCGCGCCGCCGTGGCCGCCGTACACCCTCCGCGCCCTGCGCACCGTGGTCCTGCGCTGCTGACGGACCGACCGTCCCCCGAGGTCAACCCGTCACCGCGACGCTAGGAACACAGCCATGCCCATCGACCCGTACGCGCTCCTGCGCGCCCTGTTGCGCGCGGAGGCCGCCCGCAACGCCCCCAAGCCGGAGCCCCGACGACCCGAGCCGCAGCGGCCCCCGGAGGAACGGGCGCGCTGACCCGCCGTAGGCGGCACGGCCCGGCGGGAACTAACGCTTCCGCCGGGCCGTGCCGAAGAGCGAGCGGGTGATCTCGCGGCCGATCTGGGTGCCGACGGAACGCGCCAGGGACTTGAACATCCCGCTGCCGACGACCTGTTGGACCATCGACTCGTCCTCCTTGGCCGACTTCGGAGAAGCCTTCCCGGCTGCTTCCTTGGGTCTCGGGGGCTCTGTCGCCAGCTTCTCGTACGCCGACTCGCGGTCCACAGCCTGTGCGTAACGGCCGTAGAGGGACGAGGACTTGACCGCCTGGTCGAGGGTCGCCGCATCGATCGGGCCCATCAGGGACTCGGGGGCGCGCAGGCGGGTGACGGCGACGGGGGTCGGGGCGCCGTTCTCACTCAGGACCGTGACGACCGCCTCGCCGGTGCCCAGGCCCGTCAGGATCTCCTCCAGGTCATAGGAGGAGTTCGGGAAGGTCTTGACCGTCGCCTTCAGGGCCTTCTGGTCGTCCGGGGTGAAGGCGCGGAGCGCGTGCTGGACGCGGTTGCCGAGCTGGGCGAGGACGTCGCCGGGTACGTCCTTCGGGGTCTGTGTCACGAAGAAGACGCCGACCCCTTTCGAGCGAATGAGGCGGACGGTCTGTGTGATGGAGTCCAGGAACGCCTTCGAGGCGTCGTTGAAGAGCAGGTGCGCCTCGTCGAAGAAGAAGACGAGCTTCGGTTTCTCGGCGTCTCCGACCTCCGGGAGGTCGTGGAAGAGGTCGGCGAGGAGCCACATCAGGAAGGTCGAGAAGAGCTGTGGTTTGTCCTGGACGGCGGGGAGTTCGAGGACGGAGACCATGCCCCGGCCGTCCGACGCCGTGCGCAGCAGCTCGCTCGTGTCGAACTCCGGCTCACCGAAGAAGTCGGCCATGCCCTGCGCCTCGAAGGCCGTGAGGGAGCGCAGGATCACCCCGGCCGTGGCGGTGGACAGGCCGCCGATGTTCTTCAGTTCCGGCTTGCCCTCGTCGGAGGTGAGGAAGGTGACGACCGCCCGCAGGTCCTTGAGGTCGATCAGCTCCAGGCCCTTGGTGTCGGCGTAGTGGAAGATCAGGCCGAGGGACTGCTCCTGGGTCTGGTTGAGCTGGAGCACCTTGGACAGCAGCACCGGGCCGAACCCGGTGATCGTGGCCCGGACCGGGATGCCGTGGCCGATGCCGCCGAGGGCGTAGAACTCCGCCGGGAACCCGGTCGCCGTCCACTGCTGCCTCACCTCGCCCGCCCTGCCCGCGACCTTGTCGTTCGTGACGCCCGGCGCCGAGATCCCGGACACATCGCCCTTCACGTCCGCGAGGAACACCGGCACACCCTGCGCCGAGAGCTGCTCGGCGATGAGCTGGAGGGTCTTGGTCTTGCCGGTGCCGGTGGCGCCCGCGACCAGACCGTGGCGGTTGAGCATCGGGAAGGGGATGCGGATCTGCGCGTCGGGCAGACAGGCGCCGTCCCACAGCAGGGCGCCCAGGTCGAGTGCAGGTCCTGTGAAGGCGTACCCGGCGGCGATCGTCTCGCTGTCACTCATATCTGGCCCCTGTTCCCGTTTTGCCCGGCTTTACGGCATCTTTTCCAGCGTCGCACTCCGTCTCCATGGCTGCGCCCGGAACGTCATGACCGGTAGGCTTTCCGTGTGATCTTCAAGCGCATCGGAAACGGCCGGCCGTACCCCGACCACGGCCGGGAGAGCACCCGGCAGTGGGCGGATGTCGCGCCGCGCCCGGTCCGCCTCGATCAGCTCGTGACGACCAAGGGCCAGCTCGACCTGGAAACGCTCCTCGCCGAGGACTCGACCTTCTACGGCGACCTCTTCGCGCATGTCGTGAAGTGGCAGGGCGACCTGTACCTGGAGGACGGCCTGCACCGCGCGGTCCGCGCCGCGCTGCAACAGCGCCAGGTGCTCCACGCGCGCGTCCTCGAACTGGACTAACAGCACCCTTCATCAGAGCCCGGACGGTTTTCATCAAGGCTCGGGCGGTTGCCTTCCGGTAGACCGTTCGTCCTTTCGGGTTGGTCTCGGCGCTGTCGAATGATCATCTAGTAGGCATCGTCGCCCGGGCGCACTACGCTGCGCTCATGAGCATGCTGACTCCCCCAGGCATGGGCGGCCAGTACCGGATCACGGGGGACAAATATCCGCGCATGCGCCGTCCGCGGCGCCGCGGGAAGCTCGTCCTCACGATGGTCGCCTCCGTCGCCGTACTGGGTGTGGGCGGGTGGGGCACGTTGCAGCTCATCGACGTCTTCACCGGTGGCGGCAAGCAGGCCGCGGCGGCCGGTCCCAAGGCCGCCTGCGCGACCAAGGCCAGCCCCTCCGCGAGCACGAGCGCGGGCGCCGCCGTACCGAAGCCGGCCCAGATCACCGTGAACGTCTACAACGCCACGCCCCGCAGCGGCCTCGCCAAGTCGACCGCCGACGAGCTGAAGAAGCGCGGCTTCAAGATCGGGGACGTGGGCAACGCGTCCGCGCAGTGGGACAAGAAGGTCAAGGGCACCGGCGTGCTGCTCGGCCCCGCCTCCGCCCTCGACACCTCGCTGCCCGTCCTCGCCACCCAGCTCACCGGCGCCGAGCGCCGCACCGAGGCCACCCGCAAGGGCACCGCCGTCGACCTCGTCATCGGCACCGCCTTCAAGAACCTCACGGCGAAGGCAGCCGCCGACAAGGCGCTGGCCGCGCTGGCCGGACCCGAGCCGACGACCAGCGCGTCACCGAAGGCGTGCTCGTAGCCGTACGAGAGCAGTCGTAGGAGAGCAGCCCTACGACAAAAGCACCCGATTCCCGTACGGCGGGTAAGAGCCGTACGGGAATCGGGTGTTGATCGGCCGGGTGCCGACGGAGTCCTACTCGGCCGCGCCGTACAGGCGGTCGCCCGCGTCGCCGAGGCCCGGGACGATGTAGCCGTGCTCGTTCAGGCGCTCGTCGACCGAGGCCGTCACGACGGTCACCGGGGTGCCCGCCAGCTCGCGCTCCATGATCTCGACGCCCTCGGGGGCGGCGAGCAGGACCACGGCGGTGACGTCGTCGGCGCCGCGCTTGATCAGCTCGCGGATCGCGGCGACCAGGGTGCCGCCGGTGGCCAGCATCGGGTCCAGGACGTACACCTGGCGGCCTGAGAGGTCCTCCGGCATGCGCGTGGCGTACGTGGACGCCTGGAGGGTCTCCTCGTTGCGCACCATGCCCATGAAGCCCACCTCGGCGGAGGGCAGCAGGCGGACCATGCCGTCCAGCATGCCGAGGCCGGCCCGCAGGATCGGCACGACCAGGGGGCGCGGGTAGGACAGCTTGACGCCGGTGGTCGAGGCGACCGGCGTCGTGATGTCGACCTGTTCGGTGCGTACGTCGCGCGTGGCCTCGTAGGCGAGCAGGGTGACCAGCTCGTCGGCGAGGCGGCGGAAGGTCGCGGAGTCGGTGCGCTGGTCGCGCAGCGTGGTGAGCTTGTGGGCGACCAGGGGGTGGTCGACGACGTGGAGACGCATGTCCACAACAGTAGCCGGGGCCCGCGGCGGCCGCGGTCCCCGCCCGCACCAACCGTGATCAGCCCGCCCACCGGCCCCGATCCCGCCCGCACTGGCATCAAACCGCCCGTCCGGGGGAAAGTGGGAGGGACGGAACGGGGTGGTGAACCGATGCCTGACCGTGAGTCCCACAAGGACCCGTCGCAGTCGGAGGAACCGGCGAAGAACCGGGACACGAGCCGGGAGAGCGATGCCGAGCGCAGGCGCCGCCGGGCCCAGTTCCTGCGCGAGCTGACCGAGGCGCGCGAGCTGCGCGACCGGGTCCAGCCCCGGCGCGCCAAGGTCGCCCGGCTGCGCCACGCCATGCGTATGCGCACGTTCCGCTGGTAGTTGAGGCCTGTCTCACAGCACTTTGTAAGCCCAACCAGGTGCGTGTGTACGGCGATCGCCGCGTACGATCCCGCTGGTGGTCGATCAAAACCGGCGGACACAGGGAGCCGAAGACGTCCCCTGCACGCCTTGTTTCTGCCACGATTCCGAGTGGGTGGGGCTCGGAGCACGAGCTCTCCCCGCCCGCAGCCTCAGCCGGGGGGACCCCCAACCGGCACACCTATGACCAGTGGGAGAGTCACGGTGTACTTCGCCGCACTGCTCGCGCGCACCGAAGACGGGTGGGAAGCGAGCGACACAGAGCTCGACGATGTCGAGAGCATGTCGGATCTGGCCACACTGGCCCGTGAAGCCTCGCCCGAGGACGACACGGTGCTGGTGCTCATCGAGCAGGAGGACGCCTGGTTCGGCGTCGTCCGTATCGATGGCGAGGACGACCCGCGGATCTACGTCTCGGACGCAGCTGCCGCAGCCCGCAGCTCGTACGGCGAGATCCTGCTCACCGACGAGCTGCTCGGACGGGATCCGGACGACGACGATGTCGTCGACCTGGACTCCCTCGACCTCGACGGCACCGAGGACGGTGACAGCGAGGAGGAGGACGACGACGAGGACGGCACCTCCTCGGCCGAGGCCGTTCCGCACAGCCCCGTCGGTGACCGCCAGATCCTGGACGACCTGGGCGTCGGCGAGAAGGAGCTGCTGCTCCTCGACGCGGACGACGCGCTGAGTTCCATCGCCGAGGCCCTCGGGGCCTCGGAGGTCCTGGAGACCGTCCGCTGACCACAGCACGCGCGGAAGGGCCTTGGGACCCGGTGCGCGACCGCTGGCGGGCCGCGATGCGGCTCGCCCTGGACGAGGCCGGAGCGGCCGCCCGGGGCGGCGACGTCCCGGTCGGCGCGGTCGTACTGTCCCCGGACGGTACGACCGTGCTCGCCACCGGGCACAACGAACGCGAGGCCACCGGCGATCCGACGGCGCACGCCGAGGTCCTCGCGATCCGCAGGGCCGCCGCTCACCTCGGTGAGTGGCGGCTGTCCGGCTGCACGCTCGTCGTCACCCTCGAACCCTGCACGATGTGCGCGGGCGCGCTCGTGCAGTCCCGGGTCGACCGGGTCGTCTACGGCGCCCGCGACGAGAAGGCGGGCGCGGCCGGCTCCCTCTTCGACGTCGTCCGCGACCGGCGGCTCAACCACCGCCCCGAGGTGATCGAGGGCGTGCTCGCGGACGAGTGCGCCCACCTGCTCACGGAGTTCTTCCGGGACCGGTGATTACCGATTTCAAACCACGCCCCACCTTGTTGTAAGGTCTCTCTCGGTAGCGTGTCCGAGCGGCCGAAGGAGCTCGCCTCGAAAGCGAGTGTGGCGCAAGTCACCGAGGGTTCAAATCCCTCCGCTACCGCAGATGGACGAAGGGTCCGGCTCATCGAGCCGGACCCTTCGCGCATCCCTCCGTCCCGTTAAGGGATCACCTGCGAGGGGTAGAGCACCGGTTCGGGGGGCCACGTGACCGACATCCTTGGGCTGATCACAGCAGTTGGCGTGGTGGCATCGTTGCTCACTTCCGCATGGCAGATGCGGGAACTCGCCCGGCAGACCACCATCAACAACGGAATTGCCGGTGCGACTCATATCTACAACGGAATAGAGCGGATCCAGCACTTCGAGGAGTACATCGCCGCAGAACCCTGGCTCCATGCTCATTTCTACGAGCGTGCGGGCGTCCCGGCAGATGAGGATCAGAGGATCCGCGTTCTCGCCCTGGCCCGCATGCTCGCCGACGTAGTGACCTACGGACTCATGATCGGGTCCCTCAATCCACAGATGCGGAACTACAACGGGTGGAAGGACTTCGCCTTGGTGGTTCGCGGTACGTCGCCAGCGCTGGTCGAAGTCGTGAACGAGCACCCGGAATGGTGGCCTGCGCTCGCGGATCACTGGGCGGCGAATCCGAATCCGGAGCCGGGAGCCTGAACCACGGCGAGGAAGCCGACGCCCCTTAGCGCACAGCGGCGCCGGTCCCGTCAGGGGCCCTTCGTGCGTGAGGTCGGCAACAGCCCTTCACCAGCGTCCCGTTGGTCCCTGGTTGATCCCTGGTGATCCCTGATTGATCCAAAAAGGGGCCGTGAAGGTTACACTCACCGCCGGCAACAGGGGGCCCACGGGCACGAAGTCACAGGGGAGGCCGCGATGGCGGTGAACGCTAAGAAGATCGCCGTCTATTTGCTCGTGGTCTTCGCGCTGTACGTGATCATCACGGACCCGTCCAAGGCGGCCGACTACGTCCAGATAGGCTTCGAGGGCATATCGGACGCCGCGAAGGCCATCGGCGACTTCATGACCTGGCTGGCCGACGGGGCGCAGTAGCCAACTACCAACCAGGAGCGCGCAGATGATCCGCCACCTCGTCCTCTTCAAGCTCAACGAGGGCGTCGAGCGCGACGACCCGCGCGTCGCGGCCGGCGTCGAGGCGTTCCGCCCGCTCGGCGACCTGATCGAGGAACTGCGCTTCTGGGAGCTGGGCTGGAACATCAGCGACCGCCCCATCGCCTACGACTTCGCGATCAACTCGGCGGTCGACGACCCCGACGCCCTGAAGCGGTACGTCGAGCACCCCGCGCACCAGGCCGGCGTCGTGCTGTGGCGCGAGTTCGCCACGTGGGTGATCGCCGACTACGAGGTCGCCGATCACGAGGTCTGAGCCCGTCAGCTCAAAGCCCCCCGCAGAGCCCCCTGCCGTCACGGCGGGGGGCTTTTGTTGCCCAACACGGCATAACACGGTATTAGGCGGTGCTTGCACACAGTGCACATGTCTTGTGATGCTATGACCGCTTTTGACGGATGAGTTGACCTATTGAAGAGGTGTGGCGTTGACCGTGTCGGCCAGTACAGCGCCGCCCCAGGACGAGGCGCCCGCCCAGACCCCGGTGGCAGCCGCTCCGCCGCGCAGCCGCGGCGCGGACACCCGGGCCCTCACCCAGGTGCTCTTCGGCCAGCTCAAGGAGCTCCAGCCGGGTACGCCGGAGCACAACCGGGTGCGTGGGGCGCTCATCGAGGCGAACATCCCGCTCGTGCGCTACGCGGCCGCCCGCTTCCGCTCCCGCAACGAGCCGATGGAGGACGTCGTCCAGGTCGGCACCATCGGTCTGATCAACGCCATCGACCGCTTCGACCCGGACCGGGGCGTGCAGTTCCCGACGTTCGCGATGCCGACCGTCATCGGCGAGATCAAGCGGTACTTCCGTGACAACGTCCGTACGGTCCATGTCCCGCGCCGGCTGCACGAGTTGTGGGTGCAGGTCAACGCGGCGACCGAGGACCTGACGACCGCCTTCGGGCGCACCCCCACCACCGGCGAGATCGCCGAGCGGCTGCGCATCGGCGAGGACGAGGTGCTGTCCTGCATCGAGGCCGGCCGGTCGTACCACGCGACCTCCCTGGAGGCCGCCCAGGAGGGCGACGGACTGCCCGGCCTGCTCGACCGGCTCGGCTACGAGGACCCGGCCCTGGACGGCGTGGAACACCGCGACCTCGTCCGCCACCTCCTCGTCCAACTCCCCGAGCGGGAACAGCGGATCCTGCTGCTGCGCTACTACAGCAACCTCACCCAGTCGCAGATCAGCGCGGAACTCGGCGTCTCCCAGATGCACGTCTCCCGGCTCCTCGCGCGCAGCTTCCAGCGACTGCGCTCCGCGAACCGCATCGAGGCGTAGCAGCAGCCGTAGCGAGGCGCGTCAGCCGCAGCGGAAGCCGTGGCGAGAGCCATAGCGAAAGCCGTATCGGGGCATAACCGAAAGCCCGAGCGAGCTGTCACCGGTACGAACGAATCGCTCACAGGGCCCTTTCCCAACGGTTCTGCGCTGAAAAGCCGTCAGACCCCCTGTTTCCAGGGCCGATTCGTCACAGACATGTCGACATGTCACTACAGCGTGTTGCCGACATGTGACATTCTGCGGGAAGCGCGTTTGCCGTGGCCCCGGCTCCGGTATTCAGGTGAAGGCACCGCTCCCCAGACGGGGGCGATCGCCGCGACCGTCCCGCGACCCAAAGGGGGTGGCATGTCCGCAGACCAGGGCAGCTCGAAGGTGCTCACGCTCACCAAGAGCGACGCTGAGCCCGCACTCGACGCCGTTACGGTCCTTGAGGCCGTACCCGCCGTACCGGCCCCGGCCCTCCCGACCACGGGAGCCATCGACACCCGCACCCTGTCCCGCTCCCTCTTCCTGCGGCTCGCCGCACTCGACGAGAACAGCCCCGAGCGTGGTTACGTCCGGGACACCCTCATCGAGCTCAACCTCCCGCTCGTGCGGTACGCCTCCGCGCGTTTCCGCTCCCGCAACGAGCCGATGGAGGACATCGTCCAGGTCGGCACGATCGGCCTGATCAAGGCGATCGACCGGTTCGACTGCGAACGCGGGGTGGAGTTCCCGACGTTCGCGATGCCGACCGTCGTGGGCGAGATCAAGCGCTTCTTCCGCGACACGTCGTGGTCGGTGCGCGTCCCGCGTCGCCTTCAGGAGCTGCGGCTGGCCCTGACGAAGGCCAGCGACGAGCTCTCCCAGAAGCTGGACCGGTCGCCGACCGTCCCCGAACTCGCCGCGGTCCTGGGCGTGTCCGAGGAAGACGTCGTCGACGGCCTCGCGGTCGGCAACGCGTACACGGCCTCCTCGCTCGACTCCCCGGCCCCCGAGGACGACGGCGGCGAGGGCTCGCTGGCGGACCGCCTCGGCTACGAGGACACGGCACTGGAGGGCGTGGAGTACCGCGAGTCGCTCAAGCCGCTGCTCGCCAAGCTCCCGCCCCGTGAGCGCCGGATCATCATGCTGCGGTTCTTCGCCAACATGACCCAGTCGCAGATCGGCGAGGAGGTCGGCATCTCCCAGATGCACGTCTCCCGGCTGCTGACCCGCACCCTGTCGACCCTCCGCGAGGGCCTGATCTCGGACTGACCCCCAACAGGGTCACGAGGGTTCCTATTTGACGGAGTGTCAGCCACCATGGCGCGATGCTCCGAGCGACCCGGACACGTGGCCGCCGGTGCGCCCTCCCGGGCGCGTCGGCGGCCGTCGCCTGCCTCGCCGCGTTCCTGACCGCCTGCGCGGGCAACAGCGGTGGCGGCTACGCGGCGGTCGGCCCGCCCCGCCCATCGGCTACGGCGGTACGCCCGACCGGGAGCGTCACGCTGGTGCCCCTCGACACCCCGAAGTCACCCGCGGCCGGCAAGTCACCTGGCGGCAAGGACACTTCAGCGCCTCCGCCGGCCACCTCCTCACCCACGGGCGCCAAGTCCCGTCGTAGCAGCACGCCTTCACCGTCACCGACCCCAACCGCCGTTCCTACGACGGCTCCCGGCACCCCCGCCGCCCTCAGCTGGGGCGACCCTGTGCGCAAGGCCACGGATCAGCGCTGGTGCGAGGACGTCACCCTGGGCTTCCGCAACTCCGGCGGTACGGCGGTGCGTTCGGGCACGGTGACGTTCGGGACGCACATCATCGGGGCCCTCGGGATCGACTGGGCGACGATCGGGTCGACCGAGCAGCTTCCCGTGCCGGTCCCGGCGAACGGGCGCAAGGACAAGACCTGGACCGTGTGCGTCGACGCCTGGCGCGTGCCGTTGGGGATGCACATCGAGACGCGGGACGTGTCCGTGGAGTGGCACTAGGCGGCACATGAAGTCCACGGCGATTCTGCAGCGCCCCAAAGGGGCGCGGGGAACTGCGCGACCAGCCACGACGGCGCAGCAGACGGCTGACGGCAGGTCACGCCCCCAAGCGGAGCGGAGCGACTGCGCGGGCGCGTCGAGGACGTCGTCGTCGACAGCGCGGCCCGGGGGCGCGGGATCGCCCCGCTGCTCATCGAGCAGGCGCTGCGGATCGCCCGGGAGGCCGGGGCGCGGACCGTCGATCTGACCTCGCGGCCGGACCGTGCCGCGGCGAACCGGCTGTACGAGCGGCTCGGGTTCCGGGTCCGGGAGTCGACGGTCTACCGGTTCCCCTTGGAGACGGACCGGTAGACCAGCGCCCAGGTGGAGCGGTCGGTGTTACATGAAGGCCAGGTAGGCCACCGCCGCCACGACCAGCACGGCGACCACGACGCCGACGATCAGGCCGACGCGGGGTCCGGCCGAGGCCGTGGGTGCGGCCTGCGGCGCGCCGCCCTGTGGGGTCTCGTCGACGAAGGCACGGAACATCTGGGTGCTGCCGGCGGGGTCGTAGTTGCCCTCGGGGCCCTGGGTGTTTGCCATGGGCCGAGACACTAGCGAATCCCCGGGGGACACCCAAGTGCGGGGCCTCGGACAGGGTTTCCCACCTGCGGGTTTACGTTCAGAAATGCTTGCCTTTGCCAACTTTTTGTCCCGCACCCCACCGTTTTATTTGCCTGTAGCAACCAACCTCTCTTACGCTCTTATGGTTGCCCCAAGCAACGAACATGGGAGGTGTGATGGCCGAGCAGGCGCAGTACGAGGAGCTGATCCGTCAGTTCAGTGCCTTCGGCGCCGTACGCAGGGAGCTGGGGCGGGTCCTGCCGTCCGAGTGTCCCGCCGGCTCCGTGGCCGTACTGACTCTCCTCGGCCGGCACGGCGACATGCGCATCAGCAGGCTCGCCGAGCTGCTCGCCGTGGACATGTCCGTGACCAGCCGCCATGTCGCGCACGTCGTCGACCGGGGCTGGATCGAACGCTCCCCCGA
Organism: Streptomyces colwelliae; assembly: GCF_048158785.1. Lineage (NCBI taxonomy): Bacteria > Bacillati > Actinomycetota > Actinomycetes > Kitasatosporales > Streptomycetaceae > Streptomyces > Streptomyces colwelliae. Next base: position 10,811 of record NZ_JBLTJC010000342.1, read on the forward strand.
CCCCGCGGACAAGCGCTCCCGCATCCTGCGCCTCACCCCCAGCGGCTGGGCCCAGGTGGACGAACTGTCGCGGCGGACCGCGCAGTTGCTCGCCGACCGGCTGAGCGACTGGAGCGACGACGAGGTCGGGCAGCTGATCGGGCTGATGACCCGGCTCCGGGCGAGCTTCGACGACTGCCGCACCGCACAGCCTCCGCCCCCACCC
>NZ_JBLTJC010000343.1:0-10980 GCF_048158785.1 Streptomyces colwelliae
GCAGCCGCTTCAAAGGCGTGCGCGTGCACTCCGCGAGCGACACCGCCGTCGCGGAGCCGGCACCCCGCCGCACGACCGCCGGGGTGTCGACGATCCCGCCGATCAGATCGAGATGATGGGACCTCAACCCGCCGGGTTCGTACGGCAGATCGGTCGACGAGGTCGACTCGGTCGGGGGCGCGGACCGCGTGGGGTCGCCCATCAGGCTGGACGTGCCGCCGCGGTGCGGGGCGGCCGGGTCGAGGCCGCTCTCGTCGCGCAGTCCGAGCTGATGGCCGACCTCGTGGGCGAGGTCGGTGTCGGAGATGTCGGCCGGCCACGAGTGGTGGGTGGCCGGGATCCCGTCCGCCGGGTCGGTGAGGGTGACGTCGAGGTGCGCGGTCTCGCCGGGGTCGGCCGGTACGACGGTGACGCGCAGCAGGCTCCCGTCCCGCAGCCGGTGGCCCGGCGTGTTGAAGACCCGCCCCACCCCGTCCGTCAGCCGCTGGTGCACACCGTCGGCCTGCGACCCGAGGTGCGGGCTGCCGGTGAGCCGGTAGGTGACGGTGAGATCGGTGACGGGCCCACCGTCATGGCTGAACTGCCGTACGGCGAACCCGGCCCGCACCACGTACTGCGTGGGCCTGCCGTCCGCCCCGATCGGCCGCGACACCGGGTCGACCCAGGTGGTGCTCCGCTCCGAGGGCACCACCGTGGCCCGCGTCTCCGCGTAACTCCCGGGCTCCGGCGCGGTGTTGGGCGTCACGGAGGGGGTGAGCACCACGGGCTCGGGAGCAGGGGCGGGCGTGCTGTCCGGCGCCGGGGTGGACGAGAGGTCCGAGGAGGTGTGGACGGGGTCCGGAGTCGGTGTCGATGTCGATGTCGGCGCCGGGGTGGCGGTACCGGAGTGGGACGGCTGGGTCGCCTCCGGCGCGGGATCGGTGTCCGGTGCCGAACTGGTCGTAGGAGGAGCGCTGTTGCTGGTGGTGGTGACGGGGGTGGGCAGGTCGGTGCCGGTGTTGGTTCCGGGGTTCGTGTCGGTGCTCGGGGCGGTGTTCGTGTCGGTGTTCGTGTCGGTGTTGCTGTCGACGCCGGAATCGGAGGGGGAGGTGTCGGCGCTCTCCGTGCTTGTGGGGCTCGAAGTGCTCGTGGTGTTCGAGCTGTCGGTGCCTGTGCTGTTCGTGGTGTCCGTGCTGTCCGTGCTGTCGGACGTCGTGTTCTCCGGGCGCCCCGATGTCGTGGTGCGCGGGTTGCCGCCGCTGTTCGAGGGCGTACCGGAACCCGAACCGGAACTGGACGTCGGACTGCCCGTGTTCGTACCGCTCGAAGTGGGGACACCGGACCCGGTCGTACCCGTGCCCGTGCCCGTGCTCGTCGTCGGCGGAACGACGGTGGAGTTGGGCCCGCTCGCGACCGGAACGTCCGCAGAAGGCGCAGGAGTTGAGGTGTCCGAGGTATCCGAGGTGTCCGAGATATCCGAGGTGTCGTTCTGCTGACCGGTGCTGGCCCCCTGCGCGGGCTCGTCCGTGTCCTGGCCCGACGGCGTGTTCTGCGTGTCGTCACCAGTGCCGTGCGGCTGCTCCTGAACCGTCCGCACGGGCGCCGGAGTTCCCGAGCTGGTGGTCTGCGGATTGCCGGCCTGCGGATTGGCGGCCTGCGGATTGGCGGCCTGCGAGTTGCCGCCTGTGTTCGAGGGCGAGCCGGACCCGGTCGTACTCGTGCTCGTATTCGTACTCGTGCTCGTACTCGTCGTCCCGTGCGGGACGTTGCTCTGGAGGTCTCCCCCGTCGACCTTCACGTCGTCCAAGTGGGTGTCCGTGAGGTCCGTGTCGAGGTCGGTGGACTCGGTCGGCGTGGTGTTCGTGGACGTGCGCTGGGGGTTGCCGCTCGTCGAGGAACTGCCGTTGTTCGACGTGGTGTTGATCGGGCCGGGGCCCGATGTGGTCGTCGAACTGTCGTCGGTGACGGACGAGTTGGACGACGGGCCGTTCGTCGAGGAGTCGGGGTTCGAGTTCGAGTCGGTGTTGGAGTCGGTGTCGTCCGGGACGTCCGCCGTGCCCAGGGTGTTCACCGGCGCCGGTGTGTTGAAGTTGAACTTGTTGCCGATCGCGCTCGCGCCCTGGCCCAGATGGCGTTCGCTGACCGAGCTGAGGCCGCCGCCGAGGAAGGTGTTCAGGGGGTTGATCGGGAAGCCGAAGATGGACGCCGTGGCGATCTCGCCGAGCATCTCCGCGCCGCCCTCGGTGACGAAGTGCTCGAAGTCCTCGCCGAGTTCGTGCTTCACCTTGTCGCCGAAGGTCTTCGGCGTGGGTGTCGGAGTCGGGTTCGGCGTGAGGTGCGGGGTCGGCGTCGGGGTGGGCGTGGTCTTCGGGTTCGGGGTCGGCGTCGGCTTCGGGTTGGGCTTGGTGTTGACGTCGGGGTTGTCGAACTTGTGGTTGTTGAACTTGTTCCCGTTGCCGCTGATGTCCTTGAACGGGTTGTGGCCGTTGAAGATGTTCTTGAGGTTCTTCTTCAGGAACTTGCCGACGTCCGTGAGCACGCCGTGGAACAGACCGGTGAAGGCGCCGAAGACACCGTCCTGGACGATCTGCGACCAGTCGAACCCGTTGGGGCGGCGGCCCTTGGGGGCGCCCAGCATCATGGCCAGCCGTACCGCGAAGGTGGTGAACGCCTCTTCGATCGCCTCGGTGAGGCTCGGCAGCAGATGCGTCTTCTTCAGCAGCCAGTCCATCAGCGTGAGAATGGCGACCCGGCTGCGGGCCTTCGCCACCGCGGCCTGGCTGGAGGCGGCACCTCCGGTGAAGGCGGACAGCACCGCGATGATCAGCAACTCGATGAGCAGCCGGACCAGTTCGGCGATGATCTGCCACTTCGACTCCATGATGTCCATGGAGGACTTGGTGCGGGACTGCCCGATGCCGTCGAGCTGGTCGGCGAAATCCTTCAGGTAGTTGACGCCGCCGCTGTCCAGGAACATGTGCATCGCCCGCACATAGTTGTTCCCGACCTGCGGCGGCAACGCGCGCCCGACCCCACCGGCGGTCTGCTCGATCAGGTCCGAGAGGTCACGCATACGCCGGCCCAGCCGCTCGTACGGCTTGCCGTTGGCGTAGGCCATATCCTCGTCGGCCTGGAGGAACTTCTCGCCGATGAGCACGAACAGGAGGTTGTTCAGCTGGGGCGTCGCGTGGATGGTCATCAGGGGCGGTCCGCCGCGTCAGTGCTTTCCGTTGTGCGAGCCACTGTCGGTGTCGCCCGTGCTCGAGTCGTGGATGGCGTCCAGTACGCCGTTCTGGGTGCCCAGCACGCTCTTGAGGTTGGTGAGGGTGCCGTCGCCGATGCTGACGATGGCCTCGGACAGGGACGAGCCGGTCTGGACGGAACCCTCCCGCTGTTGTTTCTCCTGCGGCCGCATCTGCTTCGCGAAGTCGTCGTCGTATCCGGGCCAGCCGGAGGTGGACGACACGTCCGTGATGAACTCGCTGATCATCTCATTGGCCAACTGGCTGATCTGCTCGATCTGCCGGGTGCCGGCGACGAGCGCGGGCGGGCTGGCGGAGTAGGCGTTCGACATCTTCTTCTCAGTCCTCCGGGTCTTCGCTGATCTCGTCGCGGAGCCGGCCGGCCCCGCGCCGTCGGCCGCCCTTGGGGCCCTCCAGGACACCGGGCCCGAAGATCTTGTTCCAGTCCACGTCGAAGCCGGCGATCTCGGGTGCCTCGGGGTTGGCCTTGGTGAAGGGCTCGAAGGTGGCCATGACGTGCCGGGCCATCCGTGCCCTGGCCTCCTGCACCGCCTCCAGCACGCTCGCGGAGAGCTGACCGGCGGGCATCGTGCGGTACTTGTCGTCCAGGAAGGTGAGCGCGCGCAGGTCGCCCTGCGCGCTGACGGTCACCTCGACCGCGCGGTCCGCCGAGCGCACCGTGCTCTCGGCGTGGGCGAGTTCGCCCTCGGCGCGCGCCACCGCGGCCTCGGTGGCCTCCAGTTCGGCCATCGCCTTGGCCAGCCGCTGCTCGATCGACTCACTGCTCATCCGGCACCTCGTGTGCTCTCCCGAACGGAACGTCCCGTGTTCATCGGCCGATCACCGCTGGTGAACCGCCCTCGTCCGTGCCCCAGACGTCCTCGTCCTCGGTGAGCCACGCGTCGCGGGCGCGGTCGCCGCTCTCCGTGGAGCGGCCGTTCTGGCCGGCGCCGTTGTTGCCGGGGCCGCCCACCGGGTACGGGGCGCTGGACGTGGTGGGCCGGGTCAGCACGACGTCCTCGTCCTCGTCCACGGATGCGGCCCGGTTGGTCCGGCCGCGCCGGGTGGCGCTGTTGGACGGGTCGGTGAGGACGGCGCGGGTGCGCTCGCTGTTGCCGCCCTGTCCACCGCCGCCGGCACCGCCCATGCCGCCGCCCATACCTCCCATGCCGCCCATCCCCATCGGGTTGAGCGGGGTGCCGCTCGACGCGCTCTGGTCTCCGGTGGAGGCGGCGAGGGCGGCGGTGTCGAGGGCGTCGGAGCGCAGCGCGCCGCCGGTGTAGGGGGTGCTGTCGTAGTCGTCGTAGCCGCTGTCGAGGCCCGAGTCCAGGCCGCTGCCGGACGTGTTGAGCCCACCGCCGTTGAGCCCGCTCGTGTTCAGCCCACTCGTGTCAACGCCGTTGCCGTTGAGGCCACTTGTATCGATGCCGCTCGTGTCGATGCCGTTGCCGTTGAGGTCGCTGGTGTCGATCGAGGACGAGGGCAGGTCGGTGCCGTCGATGTCGGTGGTGGTCGTGTGGCCCGACGGGTCGGTGGTGGTGAGCTGGCCGGTGTCCGGGTTGAGGGTCTGGACGGAGCCGTCCGGGAACTTCGTGGTCAGCGTGCCGTTGTCGTTCAGCGTGGTGGTCGAGCCGTCCGGGTTGGTGAAGGAGTCGCCCGGGTTGAGATGCGTGGTGGTGACGTTGCCCGAGGGGTCGGTGACGGTGACCTGGCCGGTGTCCGGGTTGAGCGTCTCCGTGGAGCCGTCCGGGAAGTGCGTGGTCAGCGAGCCGTCGGAGTTGAGCTGGGCCGTCGAGCCGTCCGGGGTGGTGAAGGAGCCGTCGGTCGGGTTGAGCTGCGACAGCGAGGTGGTGCCGTCCGGGTTGAGCGTGCTGACCTGGCCGGTGGTCGGGTCGATGGTCTGGCTCGTGCCGTCCGGGAACTTCGTGGTGAGGGTGCCGTCGTCGTTCAGGGTGGTGGTCGAGCCGTCCGGGTTGGTGATGGTGGTGCCCGGGTTGAGCTGGCCGACCGAGGTGGTGCCGTCCGGGTTCGTGGTGGTGACGAGGCCGGTCGCCGGGTCGATGGTCTGGGTGGAGCCGTCCGGGAACGTCGTGGTGAGCGTGCCGTCGCCGTTGAGCTGAGTGGTGCCCCCGGTCGGGGAGTTGAGCGTGGTCGAGCCGTCCTTGGTGGTGTCGTTGCCGTTCAGGAGCGACGGGCTGAGGCCGCCGTTCAGGATGGAACTGGCGAGCTGGGTCGGGTCGGTGACGCCCGTACCGTCGCCGTTCAGCAGGCTGTCGCTGCCGCCGCCGAGGTTGTTGAGGTCGTCGAGCCCGCTGCCGACGTTGTTCAGGCTGTTGCCGAGATCGTCGTTCAGGTTGTTGAGGCTCGAATTCAGGCCGTCGCCGATGTTGTTGAGGCTGTCGTTCAGGTTCGTGTTGAGGTTCGTGCCGAGGTTGTTGAGGCCGTCGCCGAGGTTGTTGAGGTTGTCGTTCAGGCCGTCGTTCAGGTTGTTGAGGTTGTCCCCCAGGTTGTTGAGGTTGTCGTTCACGTTGTCGTTGAGGTTGTTCAGGTTGTTGCCGAGGTTGTTGACGTTGTTCCCGAGGTTGTTGAGGTCCTCGTTGAGCTTGTCCTGGTTCTCTTTGGCCTCGTCCTCGGCGATCTCGTTCTCCTCCTTCTGGAGGACCTCGGAGAGCGTCTCGTTGTTCTTGTTCGTGATCTCTTGGGCGAAGGCGTCCTGCACATCGGCCCAGGCGTTCTTCACGGCGCTGAGCGCGTCGATGGACGGCTGCTTGAGCTTGGAGTCCGCGTGGTCCGACCAGCTCTTGACGGCGGCGTCGGCGACCTTCTGCCAGGTGGTCTTCTGGGTGAGGTCGCCGTACTCGGGGACGTTCTGCTTGAACGCGTCGGTGGTCGAATAGGTGGTGACGACGGCCTCGCCCGCGGCGGTGGTCTCCTCCAGCACGTGGTTGATGTTGTTGTTGATGACCCACTGACTGATCTCGTCGAGGATCTTCTTCACGTGGTAGTGCGGGTCGTGCTGGCCGTCCGACGCCCAGTCGTTCCACGCGGCCTGCATCGCGGTGACCGCGTTCTTCAGGGCCAGTTGCGCGGCGGCCAGCGCGTCGCTCAGCTTCGACTTCGGGACGTAGCCGCCGAGGGTGCTGTTGGTCGCCGTGTAGTCGCGGCCGCCCAACTGGGAGACGTAGCCGTCGTAGTTGGTCTTCAGCTCGTCCAGGAGATGCCAGAAGAGGCTGGCCGCCTTGCCCTTCCAGGCCGCCTGGTCCTCGCCGAGCGAGGTCATCCACTGGTTGACGATGTCCGAGTGGTCCTTGAAGAACTGCACCACCCGGTCGAAGGACTGCCCGGTGTTCTCGAAGGAGAGCATGTCGACGGCGTTGGCGTCGACGACCGACATTCCGCTGTAGGAGAAGCCCTGTGTCGAGTACGGCGACGCCAGCAGGTGGTCGAGGACCAGCTTGCTGCCCGAGATGTACTGGGCCATCGGCCCCGAGTCCCACTGGGTGTGCGAGTACGAGCCCTCGAACGCGCCGCCGCTGACGATGTCCCCACCGCTCCAGAGCGTGGCGCGGCCGTTCTCGTCGACGGTGACGCCGATCATCACGATCCGGGCCTTCTTCATCTCCACGCTGTTGTGCTTGCCGTCCCCGCCGGCGTCGTAGAAGGCGAGGTCGTAGTCCTCGCCCGAGTTGACGTGCCAGCCGCCGATCGCCGAGTAGTCCGCCGCGGTCACCGACCGCATGTCGATGCCCTGGATGTCCATCCGGAACAGCTTGAGGTCACCGAAGGAGTCGTCGCTCTTGCTGCTGAGCTTGGTGAACAGGCTCGACCGGGTCGGGATCGTATAGCCGGTGAAGTAGGTGACGGCCTGGGCGAAGTAGTCGTCCGGGTCGATGGTGGGGGACCCGGAGGGAGGAGTGCTCATGAGGCGGAACTCCGCTGCTGGGAATGTGGGGGCGAGGACGGGGAGGGAGCGGAGTGCGGCGCCCGGGGCTCAGCAGGAGCCGGCGGGCGCCGCACCGGGCTCAGGAGGTCTTCGAGTCGCTGCCGCTCATGTCGCCGTCGACGGTGTCGAAGATGTCCAGCAGCTTCTCGCCGTCGATCTTGTCGAGACTGTCGCCCTGTGTCTTGAGCAGGGTGGTGATCGTCTCGTCCAGCGCGTCGTCGATGTCGTCGAAGAGCGTCTTCTGACCGGTGAGGATCTTGTCCAGCGCGGTCGCCTGCGTCTTGAGCGCCTCCACGAGGGTGCCCCCGCCGACCGGGTCCGAGCTGTCGCCGCCGTTCATCAGGCCGATGCGCAGGATCTTGGCGAGGCCCTGGGCCGAGCCGGCACCGGTCTCGGCGATCAGGTTCTTCAGGGACCGGACGCCCGCCGGGTTGTCCTTGCGGATTTCCAGCAGATCGCTGATGAAGTCGGCGACGTCGGTGTTCTTGAAGTTCTTCAACGCGGTCGCGTCGAGATGGGTCAGATCAGCCATGGGTGCCTCCGCGGGCGGAACGCGCCGAGCTCGGTGTACGGCGCGGCGACGGAACGGTAAGGAGCGGACCGCACCGACCGCGAGGAGACCGGTCGGTGCGGTGGAGCCGGCCGGCTCAGCGGCCGATGGTGACCTCGGACCACATCTGGCTGAGCGAGTTCTCGCTGTACTTGTAGCTGTTCGAGATCTCGTTGAGGAGCTGCGAGTGCGAGGTGAGCAGCGTCTCCATGTTCTGCACCGCGCCGTCCCAGGCCGCCTGCTTCTGGCGGTAGGTGTCGGCGTCGTTGCCGTACCAGGTCTTGGACAGCTCGCCGAGTTCCTGCTCAAGGCTGGAGAGTGTCTGGGCGATCGCCTTGGTCTGCGCCACCATGTCGTCCGCGGCGTTCGACATGTGGTTGTAGCTGACGTAGATGACACCGTCGGACAGGTTGTCTGCCACAGCTTGCCTCTCTTACGCGATGTGGGGATCGGACGTGACCGCGAGGTCACGGGGAAGCGGGCGTCGGTCAGCCGGCGAGCTGGTCGAAGGCCGACTGCGACGCGTTGTACGCCTGGTTGATGGAGTCGTTCGAGGAACCCTGGGTCTTGTTGTGTTCCACGAGGCTCTGGTTCAGCCGGTCGATGACGTCCTCGAGGTTCTTGAGGATGACGTTGCACTGGCCGTCCCACTGCGCGAGGAGCTGGCCGTACTGGCCGCCGTCGCTGCCCTGGTAGCCGCTGCCCAGGGTGGAACGGGTGCTGTCGACGTCCTGACGGATCTTCACGATGCCGCTGAAAGCGCTCTCCAGGGCCTGGATTCCGTTCCGGGTCGAACCTTCGCTTGACTGCTGGCCATCTCCAGCCATCGTCCCACCTTTCGTAAGTCGATCTCAGGTACGAGTACAACTGAGCCTAGATTGACGGAAGTTGCGCTGACAACGAACTGAGGAAGATCTGAGCTTGCCGACAGCTTCCGTTCAAAGGCTTTTACCGGTAAGCAACTTGACCGGAACACGCGCTTCCGCGGGCAATGGTTCTGGAGTGAACCCGGTTTGGCGTGAACACGATCTCCAATCGGCGTGAATTCGTCAGTTCCCGGCACCCGAGGCCGAGTTGAGGGAGCCTCCCGCCGGGGCCTGCCCGGCGATCCCGGGCAGACCGGCCTCGATCCCGGACCGTCCGCCCGTACCGGCGCCCGTGCCGCACTGCGCGGCCGCGCCGCCCATGCCTCCGCCGACCGAGCCGGAGTCCGACGCCGCTGCCTGGGCGCTGAGTTCGGGCCCGGTCGGCAGCATCGACAGCAGCGTGGACGGCACCTTCACCGGCGTCGCCCCGTCGTAGCCGAGGGCGGCGAGCGCGTTGGAGTCCGGGATGCGGTACTTCACGCCGTCGTCGCCGACCAGGAACGTGGTGTCGCCGACGGTCTCACCGGCCGCGCCCAACGCCCGTACCAGCGTGCCGTGTCCGGGCCGTGCCACCACCTGGTCGACCGTCACGCAGGCCGCGGTCAGCGCCGTCGGATCGGCCTGCGCCGTCGGGGACAGCGCGGACTGAGCGACCCGTACCGAGGTCACCCGCACCTGTCCGCCCGCCGGGTCGACCTGGGCGCACACCGACTCGCCCGCCGGCAGCGCCAGCGCGCTCGGCGGACTGTCCGGCAGCCCGGCGACCGACGGGTCGGTGCCGGCCGACCCCGGTGCCTGATGGGCCCGCAGGTCGGAGACGTCGATCGTGACGACGTTCGGCGCCCCTCCGTCGTAGGCCTCCTTGCGGGTGTCCGGATCGCCCAGCAGCAGCGCCGACTGGGTGTCCGTCACCGGGTGCAGGCCGTCCTTCTGAAGGACGTACTCCTGGTTGCCCGAGCCCGCCACCACGCGGAACACCTGCCCGATCCGGGTGGCCCGGCCGCCCAGTTCGGGCCCGGTCGTGCCGCGTCCTTCGACCTTCGGGGTGGCCAGATCGGGGCCGGTCACCAGGGCGTCCAGGAAGGCCGCCGACACCGGGCGGGGCGTCACGGGCGCGTAGCCGAGCGACTCCGCCGCGCCCGAGTCCTCGTCCAGCTCAAGCCGGCTGCCCTGCCACACCAGGTACGTGTGCTTGTCCGGGCCCTTCACGACCAGCGCCGATTTCGCGCCGACCGGGTCCGTCTCGACCGGGGCGCCCGGCACGAGGGTGGTCCGGCTGCCGGAGCCCGTCGAGCAGACCTCCCACGGCGAGGACTCCAGGTCGCCGGTGCCCGGTACGGAGTCGGGGGCGCCAGTGATCCCGACCGGCCTGCCGACCGGGGTGCCCGCGAGCGACGCCGAACCGACCGACGTGGTCGTCAGGTCGGCGCCGCCGATCAGCACGGCCGACGCGTAGTTGCGCACCGGGCGCAGCCGGCCGTCGGCGTACAGATAGCGGGCGCCGGTGTCCTTGTTGACGATGAGGGTGTCGCCGCTGCGCCAGGCGTCGTTGCCGCCCGGCTTGAGCAGCCCGAACACCAGCGCCCCGCCGCAGAACAGCACACCGACGACCACACCGACCAGGGCGCCCCGGCTGGTACGGCCCAGCGGGCTCTCCGGTGCGTCCGGGTCGGCCAGCAGCATGCCCGAGGTCAGGCGGCCCATCATGAACGTGTGCGCTTGCACCTGGTCGCGCTTCGACCGCACGCTTTCCTCCTGCTCGGTCGTTCAGGTTCTGGTCGGGTCGGCCCTGGCGGGCGGTCAGCCGAAAATGCCGCGAAGGGTGCCGAAGACGCCCAGCAGCCACAGGGTCAGCGGCAGCAGGGCGATCGCCAGCAGGGAGTGCAGGATCTCCGCCGCGCGCCCCCAGTACGGGACCATGCGCCGTCCCGGTACGGTCCACACCGCGACCGTGAGTGCCGCCGCCACCGCGAGCAGGCCCGCGACCAGCAGCGTCCGCTCGGTGCCGGACAGCCGAAGCCCCCAGCCGAACGCCAGCAGCAGCAGACCCCACGCGCCCGGCAGCACCAGCACCAGACGCTGGGCGGTGTTCACCAGACCCCGGCCGTGCAGGAGCAGCAGCAGCGACAGGACCAGCGCGCACAGCAGCGCCGGGAGGCTCGGGCGGCGGGCGAGCGCGACCAGGCAGGCCGACGAGAGCACGCCCGTCGCGCCGTAGAGCGCGGTCATCCACTCGCCGGCCAGCTCGGTGCGTACGGCGACGTCGTTGCCCCGTGTGCTGCCGTGCTTCGGCGGCCGACAGTTCGACGACGAGCATGCCGCCGCGTGCCGCCGTGCGCTGCATCAGCCGGCTGCGGCGGCAGATCACCGCGGCCGCGTCGTCGAGCGACAGGGCACCGG